>WGBN01000103.1 GCA_015494245.1 Saprospiraceae bacterium
ATACGGAAGTGGGTATCCACATTGCCGACGTCAGCCATTACGTGAAGCCGGGCAGCGCTTTGGATGAGGAAGCAAAAAAACGATCTACTTCTGTTTATCTCGTGGATCGCGTCTTGCCCATGCTGCCCGAACGCCTTTCGAATGAGCTTTGTTCGCTGAGACCCAATGAAGACAAGCTCACCTTTTCTGCCGTGTTCGAATTTGACGAAAGTCAAAAAATTGTCAAGCAGTGGTTTGGCCGGACAGCCATACACTCCGATCATCGCTTTTCCTATGAGCAGGCACAGCAGGTTATGGATGAGGGTAAAGGGGTGTTTTTAAAAGAATTGTTGATACTTAATAAGCTGGCAAAAACCTTGCGCAAAGCGCGCTTCAAAAACGGAGCCATTGCCTTTGATACCGAAGAGGTGCGCTTTCGCCTGAATGAAGAGGGCGTGCCCCAGGAAGCTTATGTGAAGGTGCGGCTTGAAGCTCACATGCTTATTGAAGAATTCATGTTGCTGGCTAACAAGTCGGTGGCGAGATTTATTGCAGATAAGGGTAAGGAAAAAGAAATCCCCTTTGTGTATCGCATACACGATTTGCCCAATGAGGAGAAAGTGGCCGAACTGGCCCGCTTTGCAGCCGAGCTGGGGTTTAAGATGGACATCAGCACGCCCAAAGCCATTGCGCGTTCTTTCAACCGCATGCTAAAAGCTGCGAAGGAAAATCCGGCACTCAAGGTGCTGGAGCCGATTGCCATACGCACCATGGCCAAGGCAGAATACAGCACCGAAAACATCGGGCACTACGGCCTGGCCTTTCAGTACTATACGCATTTCACCTCGCCCATCCGGCGCTATGCCGATGTGCTGGTACATCGCTTGCTGTTCAAAAACCTGGGGCGCAAGGTCTTTCGCACGGACAAGGCTGTTTTGGAAGACCAATGTCGCTACATTTCCCTGCAAGAGCGCAAAGCGCAGAGCGCTGAGCGCGAATCCATTCGTGTCAAGCAGGCCGAGTATCTGGAGATGCACATCGGCGAGCATTTTCGGGGGCGCATTTCGGGCATCATCGCTCATGGCTTTTTTGTGCAATTGCTCGACAATCTCTGCGAGGGCATGGTGCGTTTCGACTCCTTCGACGAGCCCTTTGAAGTGGATGAAGGCCGCCTGAAAGTAATCGGCAGGCATACCGGCCGCGTATTTCGCATGGGCGATGAAGTGAGCGTCATCGTCGTTGGCGTGGACATCCTGCGCCATCGGGTGGACATGGTCTTGGATGAGGGGGAGGAATAGCCTTTTCTGCCCGATGCGCGGGCCAGTTCGGCACTTTGATTTTGGACAGGTGATCACTTTTTCGTATCTTGGCCGTCTCAATGGGGGGATTACAGGGAGGAAAACTACACACTTGGTCTAAATGATATCTTGAGATGAGAACTTTTTTGTCTTACCTTACTTTTGTGTTTTTGTTGTTTTTTGCGTCCGCTCTTCAGGCACAAGTGCACAAGGGTTTTAAGATGCTCGATCGAATGCGCTATGCCGAGGCTTTGGAGGCCTTTCAGGAGAAGCCTCGCAATGCCCGCGAGGAAGTCATGGCTGCTTATGGCCTGGCACTTTTGTACAACGAGCCGGGCTTTTCGGCCTTTTCTCCCGATGAAGCCTACAAGCATTATTTGGAAGCCGAAGAGAAATACCATGAGTTGAGCTATGAGCAGCGCAAGAAATTGGATGAGGTGTCGCTGGTTTTGCTCAACAATCTGCGTCGCAAGATTGAGGAGCAGGCTTTTCGCATGGCCGAGGCCTATGACAATGTAGAAGACTGGAATCTTTTTATCACCACTTATCCCAAGGCCTCCGCCAAATTTAAGGGCAAGGCGCAACGCCGCCGCAACGAATTGCTTTTTGAGCAGGCAAAAAAGGAAGGTACCCTCGAGGCCTGGAGCAGGCTGATGAGTGGATATGGCAACAGCCTCAAGCGCTACAATCAGGAGCTGTTCCGTCAGGCTGATAAAGCACTGTTTTCAGCTTATTTTACCTTGCACGATGTGGAAGATTATCAGGCTTTCGCCAAACAATACCCTGCCTCGGCTTTCGCCAAACCCTGTGCAGAAACAGCGCAGGAACCTTGCCTGCCAGACTTGCTGAAGCAGTTGGAAGAAGAGGGCGACATAGAGGGCCTGTTCGATTTTGCGGCTGCTTATCCGCATACCTCTTTTCAGCGCGCTGCGGTAGATGTTTTGGCAGAATTGCTGGGCCGCCGCGGCACAGAGGAGGAGTGCAAGCGTTTTGTGGACTTGTATGCGGGTTATACCTCGGCAGCACGGGAGGTTTGGATGCGCCTGTACGAACGCTATAAATTTCAGCATCCGCTGTTTGAGGATTTGCGGGAGTTTTTGCGCATCTACCCCGATTTCCCTTTTGAAGAGCAGGTGATTTCCGACTACTTAGACCGCCAAAACCGCATGTATCAGGAAGTGCTGCTGGACCCGAGCTGGAGCAATTGCAAGGCTTATGTGCGGGCTTTTCCAGATGCACCTCACGTCAATTCCGTCTATTCCATGCTCTTTGATTTGTGGATGTTGGACCATCAGGATTACGAAGAGATCGAAGTCTTTGCAGAGATGTTTCCCGATTATCCCTATGCCGATGACATAGAGCGGATGAAGCACGAGGCCCTGTTGCGCAAGGTGGATATGGTGCTTGCTGAGGGCAGTCCGGAGAGCTATCGCTTGTTTTTGCGCAAGTACAGCGACAAGCCCGAGGCCGAGCCTGTGTGGATGGCCCTCTACGAATACGTCAAGACTTCTGATGACAGTTATCGCGCCCTGGCCCGTTTTGAAGCGCGCTATCCGGACTTTCCCCGCATGTCGCTCCTGCAGGGCGACAAGGCCGAGCGCTATGCCCGCGAGATGAAAGCCGCTTATGAAGAAGCTCGCAAAACGGATAAGATGTATGCCTATACCGGCTTCCTGCAACGCTATCCCGACTCCCCTTACCAATCCCAAATTGAAAGTCGAATGGCAGAAATAGCCATGGAGAGCTCCGAACTCTATTTCTGCGAGCAGTATCTGGAGTTTTTCCCCCAGGGCGCCCACAGCAAAGAAATAAAGGAACTGTATGTAGCCCGGGGAGGCACGGAACAGTAAGCAGGCCGGCTCGGGGATTGGAATATATGTTCGCTATGTCCGTAATGCGTCACGTTCATCACGCGTCACGTTCGTCACGATTGTCACGTTCGTCACGTCCGTCACGTTCATCACGTTGAAACCAACAATCAATAAAACCATGCTAAAGAAAATACTCCTCCGGACCATAGCCATTTTAGCCATACTGATCACACTGGCCTCCATTTTTGTGCCTGCTTACATGCACGAGAAGCGATGCGGTACGCACATTTCGCCGCCCTATCGGGCTTCGGCGGAGGCTCAGGCGCTTTACAATCGCCTGGACTTTCCTGCCGATTTGCATTGCGATGCTCTTTTGTGGGATGGCAATCTGCTCAAGCGGCACGATTACGGGCATGTGGACATTCCGCGCATGTTGGAAGCGCATATCGGCTTGCAGGTTTTCAGCATGGTGAACAAGGTGCCGGCAGGGCTCAACTTCAAGAGCAATACAGACGATTCGGATCAATTGATCAAGCTCTTTATGGTAGAGCATCCTTTGAAGCCGCGTACCTGGTTTAGTCCGGCCGGGCGCGTTTTGGAGCAGAGCCGTACTTTGCATCGCTTTGCGCGAAAATCGGAGGGCAAGTTTCGTCTCATCCTTTCTCGCGAGGACCTGGCGGATTATCTGCAAGACCGCGCAAATGGCCAGGAGCTCACGGCAGGCATGCTTTCCATTGAAGGTGCGCAGGCATTGGAGGGAAAGATTGAGAATTTGCAGCGCTTTTACGATGCGGGCGTGCGCATGATTGGCCTGACGCACTTTTTTGACAACAGGCTGGGAGGCTCGGCCCATGGCGCGGAGCGCGGTGGCTTGACCGATTTTGGTCGCGAGGTAGTTCAGGCCATGGAAGAAAAGCACATCATCGTTGATCTGGCGCATGCTTCTCCGGCTCTGGTCTCGGATGTGTTGGACATTGCGACCCGCCCTGTGGTGGTTTCTCATGCCGGCGTGAAGGGTACCTGTGACAATCAGCGCAACCTCTCTGATGAGCAGTTGTTGCGCATAGCCGAAAACGGTGGCCTCGTGGGCATTGCCATGTTTGAAGTAGCTGATTGCGGTAAGGATTATACAGCTACGGCCAAAGCCATTCGCTATGCCGTAGATAAGATGGGGCTGGAGCACGTGGCGCTCGGCTCCGATTTCGATGGCGCTATAAGCTGCCATACAGATGTAACGGGCTTCCCCCTGTTGGTAGAGGCTCTGCTCGCAGAAGGATTTAGCGAAAGCGAAATTCAGGCGATTATGGGCGGAAATGTGCGCGACTTCTTGTTGCGGGCGCTTTAGAGAGGGGAGTTTCGTACCTTTGCGGTAAACTCAGGAAAATGCAATTATTGGTTACCGGAGCCGATGGCCTTCTCGGCAGCAACATCGTGCGCGTGGCTTTGGAAAAGGGCTACAAAGTGCGCGTTTTTGTACTGCCCGATTCTCCTTCGAGGACTTTAGACGGCCTGCCCGTGGAGCGCGTGGAGGGAAATCTCTTAAACAAAGAAGAGGTGCTTCGGGCTGTAAAGGGCTGCGATTACGTCATCCATGCGGCGGCGAATACGAATGTCTGGCCTTCGCGTGGCGATGTTTACTGGAAAGTCAATTATGAAGGTACGCGCCATGTAGCCGAGGCCTGCCAGGCAGAAGGCGTCAAGCGCCTGGTCGTGATAGGCTCTGCAGCTTCTTTTCCCTGCGGTACCAAAGAGCATCCGGCGGATGAGTCGGCCCCCATGGCCGATACCGGTTATGGGCTGGATTACATTGCCTCCAAGCGCAAGGCCCAGGAATACATCTTACAGCGGGTGCGGGAGGACGGCTTGCCGGCGCTCATCGTTTGTCCGACTTTTATGTTTGGGCCTTACGATTCAAAGCCCAGTGGCGGAGCGATGATCGTCGGAGTGGTGAAGCGCCAGGCGCCGGGTTATCCCATTTCCGGAGGCAAAAATTTTGTGCATGCCCGCGATGTAGCCGTTGCTGCCGTAAACGGCCTGACGAAAGGCCGCGTAGGTGAAATTTATATCGCCGGCAATGAAAACCTCAGCTATAAAGAGGTTTTTGAGAAAATGGGAAATATCGCAGGCGTGAAACCTCCGGCCTTGCCCATGCCTTCCTTTGTGCTTCTGGCGGTAGGGCGCCTGGGCTCTTTTTTCGGCAAGCTGTTTGGATTTCAGCCGAAGATTACCCTGCCCATGGCACGTGTGGCCTGCGATGGCCAGTACTTTTCTGCCGAGAAGGCCCGGCGCGAATTGGACATGCCCGCGACGCCCATTGAGGAGGCCATTGAAGAGGCCATTGAGTGGATGAAAGAGGAGGGCATGTTGTAACTTTAAGCCTGTTTATGAAGAGCAAGATCATCAACGACCCTGTTCATGGGTTCATCTCTTTGCCCCAGGGTATTTTGCTGGACATCATAGAACATCCCTACTTCCAGCGTCTGCGGCGCATTGCGCAGGTAAGCCTGACGCATTACGTGTATCCGGGTGCTATACACACCCGCTTTCATCACGCTTTGGGGGCTATGCATCTCATGGATCAGGCCTTGAGTTCTCTGCGAGCTAAAGGCGTTGACATCAGCGATGAAGAATTTCTCGCTGCCAAGCAGGCTATTTTGCTACACGACATCGGGCATGGGCCTTTTTCCCACACCTTAGAGAACAGCCTCATTGGCGTCTCTCATGAGCAGTTGTCCATTTTTTTTATGGAAAAGCTCAATGAGGAGTTTGGCGGGGCCTTGGATCTGGCCATCCGCATCTTCAAAAACGAATATCCGCGTCCCTTTCTGCACCAGCTCATCTCCGGTCAGTTGGACATGGATCGCATGGACTATCTCAGTCGCGACAGCTACTTCACGGGGGTGTATGAGGGCGTCATAGGCTATGACCGTCTCATCAAAATGCTGGATGTGCGTGAGGATGAGTTGGTGGTGGAAGAAAAGGGCATTTACTCCATCGAAAAGTTTCTCATGGCCCGTCGCTTGATGTATTGGCAGGTGTATTTGCACAAGACGGTCCTGGCATCGGAGTTGATGCTCATACGCGTTTTGCAGCGCGCCGGCGCGCTGGGCAGGGCCGGCGCATTGAAGAGCCATTCGGGGGCCTTGTCCGTATTTCTCGAAAGAGAAATTACGGCAAAAGATTTTGAAGAGAATCGCGATGAGTGGCTGGATGCCTTCTCCCGCTTGGATGATGTGGATGTCTTGTATGCTCTCAAGCAGTTTGCCCGCGAAGAAGATTTTTTGCTCTCCTTTTTGTCTTCCAGCATCCTGAGCCGTAAGCTGTTTAAACTGAGGTTCTCTCAGGAACCTTTTAGCAAGGAAGAGATACACCGGCAGGTACAAAAGACAGCACGCCGCTTTGACTTGCCGGAAGAACAGGCGGCAGAGCTGGTCTTTTCAGGCGTCGAAAGCAATGAAGAGTACAACATCAAGGCCGGAGAAATCAAAATTTTGTTTAAATCAGGAGAAATTTTGCCTTTTTCTGAAAGTTTAGGCTACGAAATACAGCATAGATTAATTAAGAAGTATTATCTTTGCGTTCCGAAAGGATAACCCAAGTGCTTCACTTTGCAGTGAAGCAATTTCCCCCGCACACTATACT
>WGBN01000104.1 GCA_015494245.1 Saprospiraceae bacterium
GGACCACATCGAAAAACGCGGCCGCGATTATGAGGGCAGCATGAGCTTAGACTATCTCAAACGCCTTAACGACCGCTACGACGAATGGATCAGAAGCTATGAGGCCGGCCCCCTGCTCATCATCAATGCCGACGACATTGACTTTGATGAAAACCCCGAAGACATGGGCACGGTCATCAACCTGGTGCAAGCTGAGTTGCACGGCTTATTCTAAACCCAAAATCCACCTGCCGGCATGACCTACGAAAAACTCCTGCAGGAATTAGAACCCTACGGCGCCCGCCTCTGCGCCGTCTCCAAACGCCGCCCACCCGAGCAAATCAAACACCTCTATCGGGCCGGCCAACGCATCTTTGGCGAAAATCGCCCACAGGAATTGCGGGACAAGCGCCCCCTGCTGCCCGAAGACATCCAATGGCACCTCATCGGGCATCTGCAAAGCAATAAAATCAAATACGTCGTTGGAAAAACAGAGCTCATACACTCTATAGACAGCTTCAAACTGTTGCGCGAGGTAGATAAACGCGCCGCCCGCGAAGAGGTCATCCAGGATTGCCTGCTCCAGGTACACATTGCCCGCGAAACGGCCAAATTCGGCTTCCACGAAGGCGAACTCCTCGACATGCTGCAAAGCCCCGATTTTCACGCCCTCTCCCATGTGCGCATCCGCGGCCTCATGGGCATGGCTACTTTCACCGACGATCGCGAACTGATCAGGCGAGAATTTTCGGGCTTGCGCCAAATGATGGAGCGGCTTAAAGAAAACTTCTTCTCCTCCGAAGAGCATTTCCGCGAGCTCTCCATGGGCATGTCAGGAGACTATCGCATAGCTCTCGATGAGGGCAGCACCATTGTCCGGATTGGCAGTTTGCTTTTTGAAGGACTTGATTGAGCGGGCTAAAGCTCAATTCAGCGGGCTAAAAAGCCCGCACTACTTCCCAAAATAAACTTTAATTCCTGCGGTAACACTCATATACGGCAAAGCAACAGGAGCATTTCTGACATCTGCGACAGACCAATCAAATCCCAAACCGAGATGCCGGAAAGCCTTATACTCCACACCCGTCGAAAGGGTAGCACCTGAAAAATCAAACCCATAGATTCTTTGGCCATCTCTCAAAACATACTGCGGACTCAGATACCAGGCAAAATCGCCCCGGTGCAAAGAGAAAAAAGCAAAAAATCGAAGATAGCCCGTAAGCGCCTCATAGTTATAAGCAGAATACCTGTTATTCAATCCACCCCCTATTCCAAGAGCAAGAGCCGCTGTGGAATACTGATCACCCAGAACCTGATAACGACCATAGATATGTGGCAGGGTCCCGATATATACAAAACCGATATCTGCCCGCTCGGAGATACCCACTCGCCCGGAGAAACCAAAATTGCTCACGTCGTATATTGTGCCATATGAATTTGTCACAAATGCAGTCGAGGGTAAATTAAACACAAATTCAGCCTTTCCTTTCCCCATGGAACGACCGGTCTGCAACTGGTATGTCCCCACACAGGAACTGACAAAAAGCAGAAGGAAACTTGCTAAAACGGAAAACAGGAATCTATAAAAGGATGATTTCATCGCAATGGTTTATTGATTTTTCCCCAAAACCAGCTTAAAACCCAGGCCAAAAGTGAAAGCCGAATCCAAACTGGTAATAGTAGATTCCGGCAATTTTGCATAACCCGCATTGAGTAGCAACGCTATGTTCGGTGCAACAAAATACTCTATCCCTGAAGACACATACAACCTCGACGCGGGAGATATGGCAAAATCGTTTTGCTTAGAAGTCCAGAACAGAGACCATTGCGGATTCAGGTACCAGGCAAAGTCGCCCTTGTGAAGGGAAAACCAGGCGGGAAAAAGCAGATAAACATGACTGTCAATACTCGTCGTAGAAACAGCTCCGCCTCCAAGACCAAGAGAAAGCGCCGCTGCAGAATGCTGATTTCCCAGCACCTGATAACGACCATAAATATACGAAAGAGATTCCAGAGAAACCACCAAACCTATATCAGCCTTTTCAGAAAGGCCCATGCGTCCGGAAAAGCCTCCGAGGGGAAGGGCTGCAAAACCATCATCATTGGCGAGTGCCAGAAAATCCAAATCCAGAACCATTTCTCCGGCCCCTTTTTTGCCGAGAGCGCGGCCCGTCTGAAACCCATAAGGCCCTATGCAGCCGGAAACCGATAAGCAAAGGCTGAGCAGCACTCCAAAAATCAATACAGAATCAGCTAAATTTTTCATAAAGCAATTTTTTTATGTCTCAAAACCATACAACAAGACCTGCCCCTGCCAAAGCAGAGACAGGTCTTGAGTACTTACTGAATCTTAATTGCCAAAGCGAAACTTCAGCCCCAGCCCTACATTAAAAGTGGAAAAGGCATCAAAGGCATCCGGAGCCTTGGAAATAGAGCCATTGACTCCAAGGCCTACATGGCGCCCTACCATATACTCGATGCCCGTAGAAAGACTAATGACGGAAGCAGAGCCTGTTGATCCATTTGACCCGGTCAGCAGCAGAGTGTATTGCGGAGTCAGATACCAGGCAAAATCGCCGCTGTGCAAAGAGAAATAGGCGGGAAAATGCAGATAGCCAAAGCTACCCACATTGGAATTGCCTCCGAGATAACCACCACCGGCGCCAAGGGAAAGGGCGACAGGCGAATACTGGTCGCCTATAATTTGATAACGGCCATACAGATAGGGAAAAGAAGTGGCAGACAGCACAGCGCCAATGTCAGCTTTATCAGAAACACCTATGCGCCCGGCCAATCCTCCAGTCGGAATACCGGCCGCAGTGCCTCCTCCGGCTGCCCCGACAAAACTCACATCTACAATTACTTCTCCGGCTCCTTTACCCATGGCACGACCGGTCTGAAAACCATAAGCGCTGACGCAGCCGGAAGCATACAGCCCCAGGCCCAGCAACAAACCTAAACCCAAAAATTGGTACAACAACTTTTTCATAAAACAGCTTTAAAAGGTTAAAAAAAATGGTGACATCTAATAAGAAAAGAGCACTTTGTGCTCCTTTTTCCTCTTTCGGATTTTTTCTCCCGGCTGCTTCGAATAATCCAGTTTGTGGATGCCCTGAAAGCCAATGCCAAGGCCGTAAAAATAGAGATTGTCAAAACGGTAGGTACCTTTAAGCGATTTGCCGGCATGCGCCTCAATGGTGAAATAACGCTTAAAACCATCGTTGTCTATCGTCCGGAAACGAAGATTGACTTGTAAAATGGCTGCGTGGTAATCCACTACCGTATTGAAAGAATAGCGGTAAGTAGGGATAAGCGTAAGCGCTGTCTTTCCCTGGTTGAAATCAAAAGTCAGCAGCAAAGGCAGGCTGGCGTGAAACAAGCGCTGAACATCCAGGCGCTCATGTGAACGGTAAAAACTCGCAATCCTCGGGCTATACCCCAAGCCCGCGCTCAAAGCGGCGGCAAAAGAAGAATACGGGTTACCCACAAACTGGTACTTGATATCAAAACCCAAAGGCGCTTCCAATGCCAGTTGAACGCCCCAGTCAAAACGCTGTGCTCGCATGGGAAAGCGGGAGCCAAAGCCCAGCATGGGATTCAACCCCAAATTGACCGCCGGATCCAGCAGATCATCTCGACTCACGCCCGTCAGAGCACCATTCCACATCAACTGAAACTCGTCCGGCTGCACCACCTTGGCCGTTTGATAAGTATAAGGCGACATACAGGCCGAAAAAAACACCGGTAAAGACAGACACAAAACAAGAAGAAAAGAAGGGGGGCAAACTCGTCCCATAGCATTCATTTTAACAGTTCACAAAGAGGCTTCAGCCTGTTTTAGACCGCCAATATGGATGTCCCAACAAAGAAACTACTGCAAGTTTACGACATTCTTTTTATTTCACCAAAAAAAAACAAAAAAATAGTCGGACTTTTTTTCGCACTTTTGGGCTGAGATGAAACACAGGTCTTTATACATACTCATAAGTTTTGCGCTTTTTCTATGCATGCCGGCACTGCTGCGGGCGCAGAAAGATTTGCAAGAACAGTATATTGAACTCAAAGCCCGCATAAGCGAGTTGGAGGATGCCGGCATTACAGGCGACAGTCTGGACGGGCTTTACAGCCACTTGTTAGAAGTCCTTCAGAAAGCTGATCAGCTCAAGTTGTTTCTGGATGCAGCCTGGGATTGGCAGTCCAATTACTTTGATGAAAGTGAGCACGCACTCGGCATCTTGGACAGCAGCCTGCAACACATTTGGCGAAAGCCAAGTCAAAAAGCGACCCTGGAGTCTCTCATGTGGGTGCACATCAATCGCGGATACCACCTCTTTCAGTCCGGCCGCGTACTCGAAGCTGTAAAGGCCTATGAAGAAGCTGCCCGCCTGCACGAAAAACACCACTTTGAAGGCTTTCCCTCAGCAGATTACCTCTACCTTCCACTCGGCGCGCATTACACCCGCCTCGGCGACAACGAAAAGGCCAGGGCTGTTTATCTGAAAGCCCTTCAGGACCCCTCCGTAGCAAAAAATCCCGAAGCTCTCGCCGGCATTTACAACAACATCGGCCTTTCATACTGGAATGCCGGAGACAACGATGAAGCCATTCGCTGGTATCGCAAAGGCCTCGCCCTTGCGCATTTGCCGAAAGGCAAAAAAGGCTTGCTCCTCAGTGCTCTGGCCCAGAGCCTGGCAGAAACAGAACGGCCCCGCGAAGCGCTCGACTGCATCCGGGAAGCCATAGAGGACCTCAAAGCCTGGTTCGATGAGGAAGAGGAAAAAAACTATGCAGCCTCCCAGCTCGCAGGAGCCTACACCCGCAAAGGAGAATTGCTCGCAGGGCAAGAGCCCGCTGCATCTGCACAGGCTTTTGACAAGGCGCTTTACTACATCCGACTGGCTTACCCCTCCGGCTATCATCGGGAAATCGCCAAAATCTTTATCAAAAGAGGAGTCATCCGCCTCGAAAGCGGCCAGCGCACTGAAGCCCTCAAAGATTTTGACGCTGCCCTGCAAAGCCTCCTCCCCCGCTTCAAACCTCAAGCCGGAGGCCTGAGCCTGCCGGACAGCAGCCAGCTCTATGCTGAAAATGCCCTGTTTGAAGCCCTCGAAGGCAAAGCCGACGCCCTGCTCGCCCTCCCCCGGGCGGATGTGAAAAAGCTCCAAACAGCTCTGCAAGCCCATCAACTCGCAGACGTGGTCCAAAATCTCCTCTACCAAAGCTATCGCTACAGCTCTTCCAAATTGCTGCTGCAGGAACAGGGCCGCCGCCGGAGTGAAAAAGCCATCGCACTCTGCCATCGCCTCTTCGAACTTACTCAAAACGATGAGTACATCTTCATGGCCTTTCAAATCGCCGAACAACACAAAGCCCGCCTCCTGCGCGAGAGCCTGCACGAAAACTTAGTCCGAAGTTATGCCGATGACAATGAGCTGTTTCATCAAAAAACCGAATTGCAAAAACAACAGGCTTTCCTCGAGCGACAAATGCGCTCACAACCTGAGGGTAAAGAAAATACAA
>WGBN01000105.1 GCA_015494245.1 Saprospiraceae bacterium
ATACTATTCTGTACAAAAAAACTTGACTCAAGTGTCGAAAAAGCGTACTTTTGCATGGCTAAAAGTTAAATAAAATGACTAAAATTCAGGAGCTGATCAAAGAAATTAACAATTTGAGCCTGAAGGACCTGGAAGTGATCCTTCAGCAAATTCTTCGAAGAGTTGATCGCAAGAAGCGGGCAGAAGCCGCTTTGGAGAATTTGATAGGAAGTGGAGAAGGCGTTTGGGATACAGATGGCCAAAAGTATGTAGATAAATTGAGAGAAGGCGATAGAAAAAAATTGTGATCAGTTTCTGACCAATGATAAGAAATTGAGCAGGGTGTCAGAGGTGCAAATAGTGTTGGTAGAAGACCTTTAGAGTCAGGTCACTTTGAAAAGTTGTATTTTGGCAAAAAGTTTTTACTTATTTCTCGCAAAGTGCTACCCTGAACGTAGTTGAAGGGCCGCAAAGCCGCAAAGGAATTAAAAACTTGAGTAGCCCAAGGCGTAATGAACCATTGATTATTGAAAAACTCCCTTAAAATCGCTTTCATCGTCCCTTATCGCTTTGTGCCTCCGCGCAATGGGGGGCATCAGGCGGCTTACGGGCTGGCTGTATTCACTGCAAAGGAGTGTGATTTTTTGGTTCTGTCCACCGATGGGAATCCTTTGGAGGGGGGGCAGCCTTTTGCGCTGTACAGGCATTTGCCGGAAGGCAAAAAAAAATACTTTTCTCCGGCTGTAGCCCGTCGCGTGGGTCAATTTTTGCAGGAGCAGCATGTTGACGTATGCCTGTTGCATCAGCCCTTTATCGGCCTGCTACTGGGGCCCGTTTTGCGAAAGCTGAAGATACCGATGCAGGTGTGGGTGCAAAATCTGGAGTACGAGCGCTTTCGCAGCATGGGCAAGTGGTATTGGCCCATCGTGAAAGGGGTGGAAAGTCGCGTTTACAAGCGGGCCGATAAGTTGTTTTTCATTTCGCCCGATGAAATCGCGCCGGCCATAGAGGCTTTTCAGTTGGAGCCCGGGCGTTGCATGGAATTGCCTTACGGCTGTTATCCCGCACAATCGCCTCCGCCTGAACGCTTTGCTGCTGCACGCAAAGCGGTTTTGGCCCGACACGGATTTTCGGAAGAGGAGAAGCTGTTGCTCTTTTTTGGCCCGCAGACTTACCGGCCCAATCTGGAGGCCGTGGAGCACATTTTGCTGCGCATCAATCCCTTTTTAAAAGAGCGGGCGGGATTCCCTTACCGGATACTGATTTGCGGGGGAGGCCTGCCCGATGCCTTTCGGCAAATGGAGGCCTTTTCAGAGGAGCATATCGCTTATTTGGGCTATGTGGAAGACATAGAGGAGTACGTTTTGGCCTCTGACCTGGTGCTGAATCCCATCGTTTCCGGCGGGGGTGTGAAGACGAAGTTGATAGAGGCTTTGGCGCTGGGTAAGTCGGTGGTTTCTTACCGGCAGGGAGCGCTGGGCGTGCATCGCGAGCTATGCGGAAAAAAACTGGGCGTGGTGCCAGACCACGCCCATGAGCTTTTTTGCGAAAAATTGTTCGAATTGCTGCCGGAGGCCGGTTTGCCCACGCCGGGTGCTTTTTACGAGCACTATCAGTGGGCAAAAGTGGCGCAGCGCTTTATTCGGGCTCAAAGCCCAGAATGATGTTGAAGTTTCCGTACTTGTTGAAGAAGCTGCCCTGTGTCCCGGGTTGTACGTACTTGTCGAAGCCGATGGCATAGTCGAAGCCGAGCAGGCCAAACATGGGCAGGAATACGCGCAGTCCCATGCCCACCGAGCGCTTCAGCTCGAAGGGGTTAAACTCGCTGTAAGTCTGCCAGGCATTGGCGCCTTCGGCAAAGGCCAGCACGTAAATGGTCGAGTTGGGATTTAGCGAAAGCGGATAGCGCAGTTCGACCGTAAATTTGTCGTAGATGGGCGTCGCTACGTTTTGTCCGTTCCTGAAGTTGGCTTCCACATCATCAATTTCGTAGCCCCGCATGGAGACGATGTCCGTGCCGTTGAACTGGCCGAATTGCAGGTTGTTCAGTCCGTCGCCGCCGAGTTGGAAGCGCTCGAAGGGGGAAATGCCCGTTCGTTTGTTGTAGGCGCCGAGCATGCCGAATTTGGCACCCAGTTTGAGGGTGAGTTTGCCGGCTACGGCGGTGTACCACTCGGCGCTAAAGCGCCATTTGTGGTATTCCAACCAGCGGTAGCGCTCCTGGAGGGTGAGGTCGGCCGGGTCTTCTTTTTTGAAGAGCGAGTAAGGCGGCGTGAACTGTACGGAGAGGGTGAATACTGAGCCGCTTTGCGGGAAGAGCGGATTGTCTATGGAAGAGCGCGAGATGGTTTGGGTGATGCTGAAGTTGTTGTAGAAGCCCTCTGAGACCACTTGGCCGTCATCGGTGCGGAACAGGCCGGTGGACCAGTTTTGCAGGGAGATGCCCTGATAGTTGATGGCGGTGGAGGAGATGAAGTTGTCGTCGGGCACTTTGAGGCGCGTTCCGAGGCTTACGCTTCCTCCGGTGATGGAGAATTTGCCGAAGTTGGTGTCTTCTTTGTCGAGGCCGTTGGTGAGGATGGTGTGGAAGGTGGCCACGGAGAAGGAGTTGGGCTTTTTACCGCCCAGCCAGGGTTCGGTGAAGCTGAAGTTGTAGGACTGATAAAAGCGGCCGTTGGTTTGTGCGCGCACGGAGAGGCGTTGGCCATCGCCCTGTGGCAGGGGCGCCCAGGCATCTTTGTTGAGGATGTTGCGCACGGAGAAGTTGTTGAAGGAGATGCCGAGGGTACCAATGACGCCTCGGCCTACGCCACCCCAGCCGGCAGAGAGTTCGAGTTGGTCGGAGGGCTTTTCTTCTACGGTATATTCGATGTCCACGGTGCCGCGTTCGGGATTGACGGGGGTATTGATGCCGAGGGTTTCGGGATTGAAGTAGCCGAGGTTGACGATTTCGCGCTGGGAGCGGATGATGTCCGTGCGGCTGAATTTATTGCCGGGGATGGTGCGCAACTCGCGTCGGATGACATGCTCATGGGTGCGGTCATTGCCGTGGATGAGCACTTTGTCAATGGTGGCGAGCGGGCCTTCGTAGATGCGCAGTTCCAGGTCTATGGAATCGCCCACGACGGCTTTTTCGACGGGGTCTATGCGGAAGAAGAGGTAGCCGTTGTCCATGTAGAGGGTACTGATGTCGCGGCCGTCCTGGCTGTAGTTGAGGCGTGTATCGAGCAATTCCTGGTTGTAGATGTCGCCTTTTTCGATGCCGAGGATGTTGTGGAGCAGTTCGTCATCGTAGATGGAATTGCCTTTAAAGGCGATGTTGCGGAAGTAGTAGGGGTTGCCCTCTTCAATTTTTATTTTGATGATGAGGTTGCCTTTTTCGTCGCGGGTGATTTCATCGCCGAGGATGCGGGCATCGCGGTATCCGATGGTGTTGTAGTAGTGGATGAGGTTTTGCTTGTCTTCTTCGTAATCGTCGTAGATGAGCTTAGAGCCTGCGAAGATGCGGCGTTTGCGTTTGGTGTTTTTCAGTTTGCTGCGCAGTTTGCGGTCGGGTACGGCTTCGTTGCCTTCGAAGACGATGTCTTTGATACGCACGCGCTTGCCGCGATTGATGTCGAAGACCAGTTTGACGGCATTGATGTGTTTGGTGTCGGGTATTTCTTCGACTTCTACTTTGGCGTCGAGGTAGCCTTTGCCGATGTAGTATTTTTCGATGGCCCGGGCGGCGCTTCGCTTCACGTTTTCGGTAACGATACCACCTTTGACGAGGAATCGGTTGACTTCGAGATTGAGGTCGTCGTGGTCTGTTTTTTTGGCGCCTTTGAAGGAGTGGGTGGTCAGGCGCGGGCGTTCCTGTACGCGGATTTGGAGGAAGACGAGGTCTCCGGCGGTGCGTTCTTTGACGATTTGCACATCTGTGAAGAGCTTGAGCTTCCAGAGGTTTTTGATGGCTGCGGCCGTTTCGGGCCCGGGGATGCGTATTTTTTCACCTACGCGCAGGCCGGCCACGGTTCGAAGGGCATTGGCGTCGCTGTATTTGGCACCGACTACGGAGATGCCTCCAATTTCGTATTCCTGAACGGGGGTGCTATAGTCGAACACCGGCGGCACGCTGTCCGTAATTTGCGCGAAAGCGCCAAAGCTCAGCAGCAAGCCTGCGAGTATAAGGATGGTCTGTTTGCGAATCATATCGTATTTGAGTTTTCACAAAAACGGCATTCAAAAATGGAGCCGTTGTTTTTGAGTCAGCGCCTTTTATAAGAGTGTCTAAAGGGCGTTGCGGTTGTATATTTCCGAAGCTGTTTTGAGCTTAGAGGGCCAAAGCAGCTTTTGTGGTCGTTCATGAGTTTGTGGGTGAGAGGCCGCCGAAGCGCCGTTCTCTTTGTTGAAAGTCGAGGATGGCTTTGTAGAATTCCTCTTTCGAGAAATCCGGCCAAAAGACTTTGGAGAAGTAGAGTTCTGTATAGGCCATTTCCCAGAGCAGGAAGTTGCTGATGCGCATTTCGCCGCTGGTGCGAATGAGCAGTTCCGGCTCGGGCAGGTCGCGGGTGCAGAGGGCCTGCCGGAAGTCTTCTTCGGAAAGTTCTTCGCAGGGGTCGTGTGGAGTTTCTGCATTTTTATTGAGAGATGCCTTTCGGCAAATGTTTTTCGCGGCTTGGAGGATGTCCCAGCGCCCGCTGTAGTTGAGGGCGAGGGTGAGGGTCATTCGTTTGTTGTTGGCGGTATTGCGGATGCCTTCTATCAGGGCTTTGTGGCTTTTTTCGGGCAGTTTTTGGAGGTCGCCTATGGCCTTGAGTTTGATGTCGTTTTTGTTGAGTTCTTTGACCTCCTTGCGGATGGTTTCGACCAGCAGGCTCATCAGGGCGTTGACTTCGGTGCGCGGGCGTTTCCAGTTTTCGGTAGAGAAGGCATAGAGGGTGAGATAGGGGATGCCCAGCTCGGCAGCGGCTTCTGTAACGGCCCGCACGGCTTGTACGCCATGCCGATGGCCGAAGACTCTGGGTCGGTTGCGTTGGGCAGCCCAGCGGCCGTTGCCGTCCATGATGACGGCTACGTGCTGAGGCAGTTTATCTCGTTGTATTTGGGCTTTAAGATCCATGCTCTGCAAAAACTACCAAACTGTTTTTATACTAACGGGGCGGGGAGTGCGTGCGTCCATCAATCAACAGGTTTGGACATATCAAGCCACAAAGGTACGGAATCAGATGATACCGGATCATGTTCTTTCCATAAGCCGGTTTATACGCTTACATGGTACGTTCGCAGGGCCTGGTTGAGGGAGGTCTTTTTATCGGTACTTTCCTTGCGTTGGCCGATGATGAGGGCACAGGGCACCTGAAATTCTCCGGCGGGAAATTTTTTGGTATATCCTCCCGGGATGACTACAGAGCGGGCGGGTATTCTGCCGCGCATGGTTACGGGCTCCGGCCCGGTAACGTCAATGATGCGGGTGGATTGAGTGAGCACGACATTGGCTCCGAGTACGGCTTCGCGTTCGATATGGACGCCTTCAACGACGATGCTGCGCGAGCCTATAAAGCAGTCGTCTTCGATGATGACGGGCATGGCCTGCAGGGGTTCGAGTACGCCTCCGATGCCTACGCCTCCGCTGAGGTGTACGTTGCGGCCGATTTGTGCGCAGGAGCCTACGGTAGCCCAGGTATCCACCATGGTGTGGGCGCCTACATAGGCACCTATGTTGACGTAGCTCGGCATGAGGATGACACCGCGCTCCAGGTGGGAGCCAAAGCGCGCTGTGGCGGGCGGCACTACGCGCACGCCCTGCTTTTGGAAATGCTTCTTCAGGGGAATTTTGTCGTAATATTCAAAGGGAGGTAACTCCATGACCCGCATGTGTTGGATGGGGAAATAGAGTACCACGGCTTTTTTAACCCACTCATGGACTTGCCAGGAAGGAGCGCCATCTTCAGCAGCCGGCAGGGGTTCGGCTACGCGCAGTTTCCCTGCATCGAGCAGGGCGATGACTTCGCGCACGGCATCGCGCACTTCGATGACTTCGAGCAGCTCTCTGTGCTCCCAGGCGTTTTCAATGATTTTGCGTAGTTTTTGCATGCTTTGAGTTTCTATCTTTGTGCCATGTCCCGTCAAACAGGAATTCTGTATCTCGTACCTACTCCCCTCGGAGCGGGCGGTCTTGCGGCCCTATCGGGTGAAGCACTGGCTGTCTTGCCCGATTTGCGCTTTTTCATCGTTGAGCGTGCGCGCACGGCCCGTCGGTTTATCAAAAGCGTTCTACCGGCAGCAAATATAAGCGAAATGAGGTTTTACGAGCTGGACAAACACCGTCCCTCGGATTTGCCGAAAGGCGCCTTAGAACCCTTGCTTCAGGGCAAAGACGTGGGCCTGCTCTCCGAAGCCGGCTGCCCGGGCGTAGCTGACCCGGGGGCCGTAGTGGTGCGCGAGGCTCATGCGCTTGGCATACGGGTTAAACCTTTGGCCGGCCCATCCTCTCTTTTGTTGGCACTGATGGCCTCGGGCCTGAATGGCCAGCATTTTGCCTTCCACGGTTATTTGCCCGTGAAGAGCGATGCGCGGCGCAAAAAATTGCGCGCCCTGGAGCGAGAGGCACAGGCCAGTGGTCAAACGCAGCTATTCATTGAAACGCCCTATCGCAATGCGGCCATGTTTGAGGATATTCTGCGCAGCCTGGCACCTCAAACCATGCTTTGCGTAGCCTTGGACCTCAGTCTCCCCTCCGAAGAAATTTACACCCGCAGCATTGCCCAATGGCAGAAAAAACCGCTGAGTTTTTCGGGCAAACGGCCCGCCGTATTCTTAGTGGGCCTGTGATGGAAATCGCCCGCCCGTTTTGTGCCGAGTGTTTGCCGGCTGCGGAGATTGCTGCAGTAAAAAACTTTTCTGTAAATACCCTCCCATTTCCCTAAATCGCCTTACCTTTGCGCCGATTTTCGAACCAACCATAACAGACTCAAAGATATTATGGCAAACATCGGTCGCATAAAACAGGTTATTGGTCCCGTCGTGGACGTGTCCTTTGAAGCAGAGGGTTCCGTTCTGCCTGACATTCATAACGCCCTGGAAATCAAGCGCGCTAATGGCGATGTGCTTGTGTTGGAGGTGCAGCAACACCTCGGTGAAGATTCAGTGCGTACCATCGCAATGGATTCTACGGACGGTTTGGTGCGTGGCATGGAAGTAACAGATACGGGTTCGCCCATCACCATGCCGGTGGGAGATGAGATCAAGGGTCGTCTTTTCAATGTAGTCGGCAGGGCCATTGACGGCATTGGAGAAGTGCCCAAGGACGAGAACGCTTACCCCATTCACCGCAAGCCGCCTACTTATGAGGACCTCTCTACGGAGAAGGAGATTCTCTATACAGGTATCAAAGTCATTGACCTGATTGAGCCTTATATGAAAGGTGGAAAGATCGGACTCTTTGGAGGTGCCGGTGTGGGTAAGACGGTACTTATCATGGAGCTCATCAACAACATCGCCAAGCAATATGAGGGTATCTCGGTATTTGCCGGTGTGGGTGAGCGCACACGTGAGGGCAATGACCTGTTGCGCGAGATGTTGGAAGCCAATGTGATTAAATACGGCGAGGAATTTATGGAGAGCATGGAAGCCGGCGGCTGGGACCTCTCCAAAGTAGATATGAAGGCCCTGGGCAACTCCCAGGCAACGTTGGTGTTTGGCCAGATGAACGAGCCTCCCGGTGCCCGTGCCCGCGTGGCTTTGTCCGGATTGACCGTGGCAGAATACTTCCGCGATGGCGACCTGAGCGATCCTGCCGGAGGACGTGATATCCTTTTCTTTATTGACAACATCTTCCGCTTTACGCAGGCCGGTTCGGAGGTGTCCGCTTTGCTCGGCCGCATGCCGTCTGCTGTGGGTTATCAACCGACGCTGGCTACGGAGATGGGTCTGATGCAGGAGCGAATCACCTCTACCAAGCGGGGCTCTATCACTTCGGTTCAGGCCGTATATGTCCCTGCCGATGACTTGACGGACCCGGCTCCTGCAACTACTTTTGCACACTTGGATGCCACTACGGTACTTAGCCGTAAGATTGCATCGCTGGGTATCTATCCGGCTGTGGATCCGCTGGATTCGACCTCTCGCATTCTCGATCCGCTGATTATTGGTGAGGAGCACTACAACTGTGCCAACCGCGTGAAGAGCATCTTGCAGCGCTACAACGAATTGCAGGACATCATAGCCATTCTCGGTATTGAGGAACTTTCGGATGAAGACAAATTGGTGGTATCCCGTGCCCGTCGCGTACAGCGCTTCCTCTCTCAGCCCTTCCACGTGGCCGAGCAGTTTACGGGCCTGAAAGGCGTGGTCGTGCCGATTGAAGAGACCATCCGCGGCTTTAACATGATCATGGACGGCGAAGTGGATGAATATCCCGAGGCTGCTTTCAACCTCAAGGGTACCATTGATGATGTGATCGAAGCCGGTAAGAAAATGTTGGCTGAAGCTAAGTAAAACACAAAGCACGGGCCGCGTTGCTTCCTGCAGCGCGCCCTGCTCGAATCCTAAAGCATGGATATGCAAATCACCGTACTTACTCCTGACAGAGAGCTTTTCAGTGGTCGCGCTGCTTCCGTAAAAGTACCGGGAGTGATGGGGCAATTTCAGGTTTTGAAAAACCACGCCCCCATCGTCTCTGCCCTTGAAAAGGGCGTAATTACTTTAGTTACATCCCCGGGTACTTATCGCTATTACGACATTGAGCACGCAGCCATCAAAGAGGACGATGCTCCGGGCAAGGTGCTGGAGTTTGAGATTGAAAGCGGCTTTATCGAAGTGCTCAACAATGAAGTAGCCCTGCTGGTGCAGGGCGCCCATCGAAAATAAAAAAGCTCCGCACAAAAGCGCTTGCCCGAAAGGACAAGCGCTTTTTTTATTCTCCATACCAAGTGGTTTGGGCGGCAGAAGCTGCCCAAACTCTTCCATCGGGAAAATGATGGACTTGTCAGATAGGGGCTAATTGGGGCTTTTTTGCCCCGGCAACAAGGGGGAAACCCGAAACATGTTGTATTTTTGGGTGTTTGCTAAGTTAGGAAGCATGGAGAAACATCCTATAGAACTGCATGGTAATTGGGAGTGGGGGATTGCTTTGGATTTACATACTAAGGCCAGTTCGCCCATATTTGATGAAGAGGGAAAGATCATTGGGTGGGATACGACTCGGACTGAGATAGGTGAAGAGCTCTATCGGCTTAAATATAAAAACGAGCCTCAGGAACAGAAGTTGAAACGGGTGGAGCGTTTAGCCGCAGAAATTGCGGATGTGGTCTTTTGGCTGTGGGATAAGTTGAGTCCTCAAATGGAAATTGATAAAAGGGCTTGGAGGATCGTCTCTGTTCCGCCATCAAGAGAAC
>WGBN01000106.1 GCA_015494245.1 Saprospiraceae bacterium
GCATTCACGCCTGAAAGGCCGGTTTTTTTTTCCGGAATGAGGAGGATATCGTGCTTCAATACGTGCAACATGTTTTGCAGCCCCTTTTTGTTGAAAGGCAGGAAATTCCTCCAGTTGGCATAGCGGTTGCCGGCAAATGCCCAATAGATGCGCAAAATCATCACAGCCACAAAGAGGTAAGCAGCCGTAAAGTGTATGAATCGTACAATGCCAAACCAATAGCGATGCGAAGCTTCATCGCCTGACATGATGGCCGGAGGGTCGGCAATGAGGAAGCCCGTGATGGTCAGGGTTAAAATGCACAACGCATTGATCCAGTGAAATATCCTGACAGGCCCTTCCCAAATATAGAGTCTTTTGTAGTCTTGAGTTTTCATGCCGGATGCTTTTAAATGCTGCAAATAGAGATGTTGTCCACACTGTTGATGTGCCGGCCATGTTCGTCGTAGAGGTGTACGGAGCAGGCAATACAGGGATCAAAAGAGTGGATGGTACGCAGGATTTCAAGGGGCAGTTTTTCATCAGCTACCGGCGTACCCAACAGGGTTGACTCATAAGCAGAGCGCTGCCCTTTAGGGTCGCGCGGGGAGGCATTCCAGGTAGAAGGCACCACTTGCTGATAGTTCTCCGTCTTGCCGTCCTTAATGCGAATCCAATGCGCCAGAGCACCTCGCGGAGCTTCGGTATAACCCACGCCTTTGGCTTCTGCGGGCCAGGTTTCCGGTTCCCATTTCTCCATGTTGGCCATGCGCGTATCGCCATTATTGATGTTTTGAATCAGTTGGTCGTAAAACTCCAGCCCCCAACGGGAAGAGAGCTTAGCGCAAATAGCACGGGCTGCCGTGCGGCCCAGCGTAGAAAAGAGCGCATCTACCGGTACATCGAGATATTTCAGTACAGCATCTACCTCCTCCATAGTTTCTTTGTCACCCCGGGCATAATTGACCAGCACACGAGCCAACGGACCGACCTCCATGGGGTGCTCCTTCCAGCGCGGAGTTTTGATGAAGCTGTATTTTTGATTGACATCCAAGTGGGTATAAGGCGGCTTGGGGCCGGTGTAGTTAATGTTCGTCTCGCCCTCCCAAGGATGCTTACCCGCATTGCCATCGCCGCTATAGTCGTACCAGGAATTGTTCACAAACTCCTGGATATCCTCATTGCGATGATTGACATCGTGGACTTGCGTCAAATCCCGATTTAGGATGACTCCTTGCTTAAACTTAAAATTAGCGACATCAGCAAAGCCATTGACGGGATACTCGCCATAACTCATATAGTTGCCAAAACCACGCCCGATGGCACCCCAGTCTTTATAGAAAGAAGCTATAGCGAGCAGATCGGGGACATAGACCTGCTCAATAAAGCGCTTGCCATCTTCCAATAAGCGACGCACGTAAGCAAGGCGCTCAGCATTCAGGCCACCCGGATCATTGGTATTGATAGCACAGGCCATACCTCCGACCAGATAGTTGGGATGCGGATTTTTCCCGCCAAAAATGGTATGTACTTTGACTATTTCCTTTTGCCACTCCAAGGCCTCGAGGTAATGGGCTACCGCCATGAGATTGGCCTCCGGCGGCAGTTTCATGGCTGGATGTCCCCAGTAACCATTGGCAAAAATGCCCAACTGGCCGCTCTCCACAAATTTCGTCAGGCGCTTTTGCAAGTCGGAAAAATAACCCGGCGAACTCTTTGGCCAGGAGGAAATGCTCTGTGCCAAACGGGAAGTCTCCACAGGATCGGCCTTGAGCGCACTCACCACATCCACCCAATCCAAAGCATGCAGGTGGTAAAAATGCACCACGTGATCGTGTTGGTAAAGGGCCGAAACCATCATATTCCGAACCATCTCCGCATTAGGCGGAATGACTATGCCCAAGGCATCTTCCACAGCCCTTACGGAAGTCAGGGCATGAACGGTAGTGCACACCCCGCAGGTGCGCTGTACAAAAGCCCATATATCACGGGGATCGCGACCTTTGACGATGTTCTCAATACCCCGCACCATAGTGCAGGAACTCCAGGCGTCCACTATTTTTCCGTCTTTGACTTCTGCTTCTATTCTGAGGTGACCTTCGATCCTCGTAATGGGATCAACAACTATTCTTTCTGCCATTTTTTTGCTTTTTACTGTGAGAAGTAAAAGGGTTTGCCTTTATGAGCGAAGTCTATTAATCAGACTTTCAACTCTTCTTCATTGATTTTGCCTTCTGCCCGTTGGGCGCGTTTGGCTTTACGTTTAGCGACAGCCGAGGCCACGGCATGCACGCCGATACCGGCAGCTACTACTCCGGTAACACCCATGCCAATTTTATCAGCGGTAGATTCTATGCCAAAGCCCTTCAGCCCAGTCAAACGCTCGTAGAGCGGGCCGTTATCCCAGAAGTTCTCCTCGCTGCAACCGATACAACCGTGGCCGGATTGGATGGGATAACTCACGCCATTGTTCCAGCGCATGGAACCGCAGGCATTGTAGGTCATCGGGCCTTTGCATCCCACCTTGTACAAGCAGTACCCCTTCTTGGCATTTTCATCGTCGAAATGCTCGGCAAAAAGCCCTGCATCGTAATAAGGCCGGCGATAGCAACTGTCATGTACGCGCTTGGCATAAAAAGCCTTGGGACGCCCAATCCGGTCTAATTCCGGTAAAGTACCGAAAGTCAAAACGTGAACGATGACACCAGCCATCACCTCACCTATAGGCGGGCAACCCGGCACTTTCACGATAGGCTTATCTTTGATGATTTTGTGAATGGGTGTTGCACCTGTCGGATTGGGGTAAGCCGATTGTACACAGCCATTTGAAGCACAACTGCCCCAGGCAATGATGGCCTTAGCTCCGGCTGCAGCCTCTTTCAACTGCTCCAAAGCTGTCTTACCGGCTATACAACAATACTGCCCATCGTCTTTTAAAGGCACAGAGCCCTCCACACAAAGAATGTACTCACCATGGTACTTCTCCATAGTTGCATGCTTGGCTGCTTCGGCCTGCTCGCCGGCCGCTGCCATCAGAGTCTCCGTATAATCCAAAGAAATTTTATCCAAAATAATGTCTGCCACAATGGGATGGTCCGAGCGTATGAAAGACTCACTGCAACAGGTACACTCCTGATAGTGCTCCCAGATGACCGGCACTCGGGGCGTATTTTCCAGAGCATCTGCAATCTGAGCAATAGCTGAGGTCTTCAGCCCCATGTAAGCCGCCATAAAAGTGGCAAATTTCATGAAATCCCGTCGCGTATAACCCATCTTAATAATGGCATCAAAATACGTTTCCCGCTTGTCTGACTTTACCATAATCAAATAATTTTACGAACCAAAAGACTATACCCCCTGCCACTTTCCCATAAAGGAACCGGCAGAGATGAAACTGCTAACAACTATAAAGGGTGAAATGTAGAATTGCTCTTAACAAATCGCACCTTCTCACAGAAAAGGTGCGAAAACTTGTAGCAAAATTAAAATCTCAAATGGATAAAACCAAATTTTTGGAAAAATTTATACAGAATCTAAATAAGGCAAGAGAGAGAA
>WGBN01000107.1 GCA_015494245.1 Saprospiraceae bacterium
CTCAAAACCTATGGCGAACTCAAAAAGCAATTGGACGAAGCCATGGAGCAATGGGAAGAAGCTCAAACGAAACTGGATGAAACGAGCTCGTAGCGACGCAAAATTTGCACCCCTGCGGGCTTCTCTGTGACAACATAAAAACACTTTTCATGAAAAACACATCACTCATTTTTCGCTGGGGTCTGTTGACTCTGCTCGCTTTGGTTTTGTCTTCCGGCGTCTTGTCTGCCCAAAGCAGCAAGAAAAAGAAAAAGGAGAAGAAAGAAAAAACGGAGCAGCAGCAAAGTCCGGCTCCTCAGCAGGGAGCCATAGCCGATACCTTTAGCTACAGCCTCGGCCTCTTGCTGGCCAACAACCTGAAGCAGCAGGGCATCAAGGGCTATGATGTCGAAGATCTCTTAAACGGCCTGCGCGATGCCCTTGCCGGCAAGGCCAAATTAGAGTACGCAGCAGCCAGCATGGAGGTGCAAAAGGGCATGCGCGCACAGCGTCAGGCCGAAGCCTCCGCCAACCTCGAAGCCGGCAAACGCTTCCTCGAAGAAAACGCCAAGCGCAAAGAGGTTAAAGTAACGGATAGCGGCCTGCAATACGAAATCCTGAAAAAAGGCGATGGCCCCATCCCCAAAGCCACCGACAAAGTCAAAGTGCACTATCACGGAACGCTGATTGACGGCACGGTCTTCGACAGTTCCGTAGAGCGCGGGCAGCCCATTACTTTCCCCGTCAATGGCGTCATCAAAGGCTGGCAGGAAGCCCTGCAGATGATGCCCGTAGGTTCGAAGTGGAAGCTCTACATCCCCTCCGAGCTGGCCTATGGCGAGCGCGGTGCGGGTGGCAGCATTCCGTCCAATTCCGTTCTCATCTTTGAGGTGGAGTTGCTGGGTATAGAATAAGCCGGAAAGAGGGTGCAAGGGTTTACGCCCTCTTCCTTCAATTTGAGCTCATGCGCATAGATATCGTCAGCGTCATACCCGAACTCATCCGTTGCACCTTTGAGCATTCCATCGTGCGCCGTGCGCGCGAGAAGGGCTTGTTGGAGGTGAATTTGCACGACCTGAGGGAGCACGGCCTGGGCAAATACCGCCAGGTGGACGATTATCCCTATGGGGGAGGAGCGGGCATGGTGCTCATGCCCGAGCCCATTGCCAACTGCCTGGACGCCCTCCTCGCCGAGCGCACTTACGACCAACTCATCTTCTTCACGCCCGACGGCCAAACCCTCGATCAAAAGCTGGTCAACAGGCTGTCTTTGAGCCAAAACCTGCTCCTGCTGGCCGGCCACTACAAAGGCGTGGACGAGCGCATCCGCCAACATTACATCACCCTCGAAATTTCCGTGGGTGACTACGTGCTCTCCGGCGGCGAGCTGCCCGCTGCCATCTTAACCGATGCCCTGGCGCGCCTTCTTCCGGGCGTCCTCGGCGATGAAACTTCTGCGCTCACGGATTCCTTCCAGGATGGCCTGCTCGCCCCGCCCGTCTATACGCGGCCGGCCGATTTTCGCGGCATGAAAGTGCCGGATGTGCTCTTGTCGGGCCATCACGAAGCCATCGAAAACTGGAGGCACGAGCAGGCCCTGAAGCGCACCCGCGAGCGCCGTCCGGACTTGTTGGATGAAGACGAACCGTAGTGATGCAGCAACTTCCCGAAGACATACGCGGCGTATTTGCGTATTTGGCGAAAGCCTTTGAGCCTTTCGGCAAATATGAGGCCGGGGCCATCGCCCGCGCTCTGATAGAAGACGGCCTCCAGCTGCCCAACGCCCGCTCACCCAAGCCCTTCCCCTTCGAGCTTTGGCCCCGGCTTCTGCAAATGCAGGAAGAGGTCTTGCAGGGACGCCCCGTGGCTTACGTCTGCGGCAAAACCTGGTTTTACGGCCTGCCCGTCCGCTGCGATGAGCGGGCGCTGATTCCCAGGCCGGAAACGGAAGAAATGGTCAACGCCATACTCGAAGCCTTCCCGCAACAAGCCTTCCCCGACTTGAGGGTGCTGGATATAGGCACGGGCACGGGCTGCATCGCCCTGGCCCTCAAAAGCCGCCGCCCCGACTGGAAAATTACAGCCGTGGATGTCAGCAAAGAGGCCCTGGAGCTGGCCCGCGAAAATGCCGAAGCCCTGAACCTCTCCATAAATTTCATACAGGACGACCTCCTCCGACCCGACTTCCTCTCAGCCCAGGGCGCGTTTGACCTCATCGTCTCCAACCCGCCCTATATCCCCCCCTC
>WGBN01000108.1 GCA_015494245.1 Saprospiraceae bacterium
CGTCAGATGTGTATAAGAGACAGGGTTTCAGGAAGAACTTCATGACTGATGGATATGGATTTATGTAGTGTTTGGGCGGCTTTTGCCGCTCGCACTCCCGAATCGGGGAGTTTGGTTTTCTCAGACCGAAACGGTTTGGAAACGCCTGCCATAAAGGTAATGCTTATTTTAAGAATTTGGTTGCAATAGCCGGTCGTTTGAAAAAGTTTTATCTTTGGCCTTGCATTTCTCTCATACTTCTCAAACACATTGAAATGACTTTACGTGCCTTTTTTGATCTTATCGCGGCCAATCCGTTTTTTTTGCTGGTGTTTTTTCTGCTGTTGCCTTTCACGGCTGTTTTGGCGGGCTGGCTGGGTAAGGGAGAAGGAGAGATTTCGCCATGGAAGTATCTGTACTCGGCTTTGGTATATTTATCGGCCATTCCGGGCATTTTTGCCTTGACGCTGAATATTTACCTTTTTCTCTTTGAGCGTCAGAGCATTTGGGAAATGGATTTATACACACAGGTGCTGCCCATTTTGTCCATGATCGCCACCCTTTTGATCATCCGGCAAAATGTGCCTTTGGATGCAGTGCCGGGCTTTGAGCGCATTTCCGGTCTTTTGCTGATTATATTCGTGAGTTTCAGCCTGTTGTGGTTGATAGACCGGACGCATCTCGTCGTCTTTACTTACATGCCGTTCTTTCAGGTAGCGCTCATTTTTCTTGGGCTGCTGTTGCTGTTGCGGTTTGGAGTGAAGCGCATTTTTCAATGAAAGTGTAGATTCCCAAAACAATCAGCTTATGAAGCGTATCCTTTTTTTCGTTTTTTCATCTTTTTTGATGATGACTATGCCGCTCAGTTGTGGCGTTCAGGGAGGGCAGGGTGTCAATCTGTTCACCATAGAACAAGAGCAGGAATTGGGCCGGCAGGTCAAGCAGGAAATTGAGAGCAATCCCTCGGAATATCCCCTTTTGCCGGAGCAGGGCAATGAGCAGATTTACCAATACATTCGCTCTTTGCGGGATTACATTTTAAACAGCGGTCAGCTTGCTCATCGCAATGATTTTGCCTGGGAGGTAAAGATCATTAAAGATGATGAGACCTTAAATGCTTTTTGCACGCCCGGCGGGTACATCTATGTGTATTCGGGCTTGATTAAGTTTTTAGACAACGAAAGTGAATTGTTGGGCGTACTGGCTCACGAGATCGCTCATGCCGACTTGCGTCACTCCACCCGTCAGCTTACGAAGATTTATGGCTTACAGGTTTTGGTGGCCATTGCTACCGGAAAGTCGGAGCCGGGTTTGGTAGAGCAAATCGCATTGGGGTTGGCTAGCCTGAAGTTTAGCCGGAGCCATGAGAGCGAAGCCGATGCCAACTCGGTTTTGTATTTATGCAATTCGCCCTACGATGCTGCAGGCGCTGCCGGATTTTTTGAGAAGATGTTGGACCGCCCGACACCTCCTCAGTTTATCAGTACGCACCCCAGCCCTGCCAACAGGGTGAAGGCCATTCACGAAAGGAAACAGGAACTGGGCTGCTCCGGCAGCAAGACCGGCCAGTCCAAGTATCAGCAAATGAAGCAATTGCTTCCGTAATTTTTAACCGAAAGATGAAAGTTCTCCATGTAAACGTAGTGGATGTCCACAGAAGACGCATTTACCCGGCTACGGTTGTGCTGGCAGGGGGGCGCATTGCCTCTATTGAAGAGGAATACGGCCCTTTTGAACATTACCTGCTCCCGGGCCTGATAGATGCCCATGTACACATTGAAAGTTCTATGCTGGTGCCCTCGGAATTTGCCCGCATGGCAGTGGTACACGGCACTGTGGCTACGGTTTCCGACCCTCACGAAATTGGCAATGTGCTGGGTAAAGAGGGCGTGCGTTACATGATTGAGAACGGCAAAGAAGTGCCTTTCCACTTCTTTTTTGGTGCGCCCTCCTGTGTGCCGGCTACCGCTTTTGAGACGGCCGGAGCGGTGATAGATGCCCGGGGAGTGGCAGAGTTGTTGGCCATGCCGGACATCTACTATCTGGCAGAGATGATGAATTACCCGGGCGTCTTGCATGGAGATCGGGAGGTGATGGCTAAGTTGGAGGCGGCGAAGAAAGCCGGCAAGCCCATAGATGGCCATGCTCCGGGTTTGAGGGGCGAAGATGCCCGCCGGTATTTTGCTGCGGGCATAACGACTGATCACGAGTGTTTCTCCTTAGAGGAAGGGCGCGAAAAGGCTGAGCTGGGCGTGCAAATTCTCATTCGGGAGGGCAGTGCCGCCAAAAATTTTGAGGCGCTGATTCCGCTGCTGGCTTCTCATCCGGAGCAGGTCATGTTTTGTTCCGATGACAAACATCCCGACGATTTGATGGTAGGGCACATCAATCAATTGCTGGCCCGGGCTGTAGCAGCGGGTTATGACCTCTTTGATGCCCTGAGAGCCTGTACCGTGAATCCCGTCCGCCATTACGGCCTGCCCGTAGGGCTGCTGCGCGAGGGTGACTACGCCGACCTGATCGTCGTCAAAAATCTGGAGACTTTTGAAGTTCTGGAAACCTACGTCCGGGGAACTTTGACGGCACAAAACGGAAAGTCCCTCATCGCTTCTGTGCCAAAAGTGGCAACCCCCAATAAGTTTAACGCTTCCACGCTAAAAGCATCCGATTTCTCTGTTAAAGCGACCGGATCAAAAATGAGCGTGATCGAGGCCTATGAAGGGGAGTTAATAACCGGTAAATTTGCAGCTAAGCCTCTGGTCAAAAACGGGATGGCAATGGCCGAGCCCGAACGGGATATTTTAAAACTCGCAGTTGTCAATCGCTATGCGAAAAGCAAGCCTGCCGTGGCATTTATTCGGGGCTTTGGCTTGAAAGAAGGGGCTCTGGCCTCTTGTGTGGCCCACGATTCGCACAACATCGTGGTCGTAGGTGTGGATGATGCCGATATGGCAGAAGCCGTGAATGCCATAGTGAAAAATCGCGGAGGGATTTCCGCCACGGCAGCCGGAGAAACCAGAGTCTTGCCTCTACCCGTTGCCGGCATTATGTCGGCAGATGACGGGTACAAAGTTGCACAGGATTACGCAGAAATAGATAGCTTTACCAAAAACCGTATGGGATGTAGGTTGGATGCACCATTCATGACACTGTCGTTTATGGCTTTGTTGGTGATACCCAGTTTGAAACTGAGTGATAAAGGCTTGTTCGATGGTGGAAAGTTTGCGTTTGCAGAACTCTTTACAGACCCATAAAGACTCTTGACATGTTTGTCAAACCTGTTTTATTTGCGTTGTTCAGCCTGGCCTTTTTTACCGGAGAAGGGCCCTCTTTTGAGTTGTCGGCCCCGGAAAAGCTCCACGCCGGAATCAATACTGCTTTTTATGATGAGATAGCTCCTGTCGTAAGCCGCGACGGGCATTCCCTGTACTTCACGCGCGTGGCTTCTCCCGATTTTGACAGTACGCTTATCATCAATGGCCAGGATGTAAGAGAGGTTGATCCGGATGGGTATGAAGAGTATCTGCGCTATGCTTATTACCAATTGGTGGGCTCGCCGGTATCCAATCCTGAGAGCTCCGATTACAATCAGGATGTATGGGTCGCCGAAAGTGTACAGGGCTATTTCGACAGAGTCAGCCATCCCTCACACCCTTTAAACAACGCTTTGCCCAATAGTATCTGTGCCTTTACTTCAGAGCCCAACCAATTTGTTATCATCAATCAATTTCCGGAAAGCGGTGGCCTGCAAAGCGGATTTTCTACCATACGCCAGCGAATGGATGGAAGTTGGACTCAGCCTAAGCCGCTTAAAATCAGAGATTACTATACCGACAGCAGAGGCGTCAGCTTGACGATGAGCGCCGACGAGGAGGTGATCATTCTGAGCTTAAAGCGGGAAGATACCAGGGGCGAAAGCGATCTGTACATCTGTTTTCGCGAAGGCCCAAACCAATGGAGTATCCCCCAAAACATGGGCCCCGTTCTCAACAGCGTAGGCAAAGAAACCTACCCCAGCTTATCTACTGACGGCCGCATGCTCTTCTTTGCGTCGAATCGTCCGGGATCTCAGGCTTCTGATATTTATTTTTCCATGCGGGAGGGCGATGATTGGAGTAGCTGGAGCAAACCCGAGCGCCTTCCCGAGCCCATCAATACGCCGGCCAACGACGGCTTTCCCAACTACAACCAGGCTTCGGGCTACCTCTATTTTGCCTCTTCAAGAGAGGGCAGCAGCGATATTTATCGCATACGCCTGCACGATGCCCCGGAGCAGGAAGAAGTGATGGTGAAAGGCCAGCTCATCAATTCAGTTACGGGATTTCCCATCAAGGGCGATGTCCATTTTGAAATGACCGGCGAGGGATATTACAAAAACTTTTATTTGTCGGAAGATGGTTATTTTCGCATCCTCATTCCCAAAGGCAAGCCCATTGAGATGTTGGCAGAAAAGGATGGCTACATTTCTGCACCTTATACCATTTATCTGGACCCCGACAAGCACTACTACTCTGCCTGCGAGTTGAATTTCTTGCTGGACCCTCTGCAGGAAGGTGCCAAGATCAGTTTGGACCCCATCTATTTTGAAAAATCCAAGCCTGTCATATTAGAGAAATCTTATTCTGCTCTGGACCGTCTGCTTCGCATTATGAATTTGTATCCTGCGTTGGAGATTCGCATAGAGGGGCATACAGACAATGTCGGACGCCCGGAGGATTTGCAAAAACTTTCTGAAGAGAGAGCCCAGGCGGTAAAAATGTATTTGGTAAAACATGGCGTTGCCAAAAGCCGGATAAAAATCATTGGCTTTGGCGGGCGCTTTCCGCTGAATGACAACAGTACAGAAGCACTGCGCCGGAAAAACCGCCGCGTTGTGGTGCGCATTACTCATGCCCCAGGAGATTAATTGTTATGGATTTATTCTTTCGCCTTTCGGCAAAAATGGTTTCGGGTTTATTACACCCCCTGGTAATTCCCACCTATATCCTTCTTCTGCTGTTGTGGATAAATCCGTATATGTTTGGAGTGAGCAAGTGGAGTGATGAAGCTACCTTGATCTGGCATGTGTGGTTTATGACTTGTTTTTTGCCCTTTTTGGTTGTGCTTATGATGAGGCAGCTCGGAATGGTTGAGAGCGTTCATTTGTATAAGCGTGAAGAACGCATTGGGCCCTATGTCGCCACCGGCATTTTTTATCTTTGGTTGTTTGTCAATTTGGCCAACAGCCATGTGGTACCCTTGCCCTATGTGGTTTTTGTTTTGGGGACAGTCATTGCCCTTTTTCTGGATTTCTTTGTCAACAACTTTACTAAAATCAGCGCTCATGGCACGGGAATGGGGGGCTTTATAGCTTTTATCCTTTTGTGCATGACGGTCTGGAATTACGAGTTCTTCTGGGTAAATGCAGGGCCTTTGGGCTCTTATGAAGTGAGGTTGAGCCGGCTTTTTTTGTTCATCCTTTTGATGACCGGCGTTGTGGGCTCCTCCCGCCTGCTTTTGAAAGCCCATACCCATCAACAGATTTATGCGGGGCTTATTGTGGGGGCCGTTTCGCAGTACATTGCGTATATGATATTGGGGTGAGAGAATGGAGGTGGGGAGTGTGGACGCTTCGCGTCTAATGTGGAGGCCTTGCGGCCTCTAATGTGGAGGCCTTACGGCCTCTAATGTGGAAGCCTTGCGGCTTCTAATGTGGTTTTACGCTCGCTTCGCATCGCGTGGTGGAAATGACCTTTCCGTGAACACTCCGTGTACCCCGTGTACTCCGTGGTGAATTTACAGCTATGCCCCTGAGCCCGTATTCCAGCTTGGTTGAGCTCTGATTGTTACGCCCGTCACGCGTCACGTTTGTTACGTTTGTTACGTTCGTCACGCTTTTATTTCTCGCAAAGACGCTAAGGAGCCCGTGTTCGAGCATGATTAGGTTATGATTGTCACGCCCTCAATTACCCTAAAGCCCGTATATTGCAGCGCTTGTTCAACAAAACGAAAGGAGCGATGAAAGAGAAAATAACCATTGTCGGCGCCGGCCTGGTGGGGTCCTTATGGGCGCTCATGTTGGGTAAGCTGGGCTATGAAGTAGAGGTTTTTGAGCGACGTCCTGACATGCGAAAGGCGGGTTTTGTGGGGGGCAGGTCCATCAATCTGGCTCTCAGCGAGCGGGGTTGGAAAGCCTTGCGGCTGGCCGGTGTAGAGCAGCTCTTACGCGAAGATGCCATTGCCATGCGCGGGCGCATGATGCACGATCTAAAGGGGCAGCTCACTTTTCAGCCTTATGGGCTGGAGGGTCAGGCCATCTACTCTGTCTCGCGGGGCGGTTTGAATTTGAAGCTCATAGAGGCTGCCGATGCTCTGGAGAACGTTCGCTTTTATTTCAATCACAAATGTCGCAGGGTTAACTTTGCTTCCGGCTCGAAGGATGCCAATGGCACAAAGCCCAAGGCGCAATTCGTTACCTTAGACGGGAAGTATATCGAGCGCGAAAGCGACTTGCTGTTTGGCACTGATGGCGCTTTTTCGGCAGTGCGTTACAGCATGCAGCGGAAGCCGCGCTTCAATTATTGCCAGGAATATCTGGAGCACGGCTATAAAGAGCTGAGCATTCCGCCTGCGGAAGACGGCAGTCATCTCATAGAGAAAAACGCCCTGCACATCTGGCCCCGCAAGCGCTTTATGCTCATCGCCTTGCCCAATGCAGACGGCAGTTTTACGGTAACGCTTTTCCTGCCCTTTGAAGGCGAACACAGTTTCGAGCGTCTGCAAACGCCCGGGGCCGTACAGGCCTTCTTTGAGCAGTGGTTCCCCGATGCCGTTCCTCTGATGCCGGATTTACAAAAGGACTTTTTTGAGAATCCGACGGGCACTTTGGCGACCATACGCTGTCGCCCCTGGCAGCAGGGAGGGAATACCTTGTTGATGGGAGACGCAGCCCATGCCATTGTGCCCTTTTACGGCCAGGGCATGAATGCAGGTTTTGAAGATTGCAGCCTGCTGTGGGAAATGCTGCAGCAGGGCAAAGACTGGAAGGAGATCATTGCTGCCTTCAGCGATACAAGGCCCGATGATGCAGATGCCATAGCCGATCTGGCCCTGCGCAACTTCATAGAAATGCGCGATCTGGTGGCTGATCCGCGCTTTTTGCTGCGCAAAAAATTGGAAAAAGAACTGCACAAAAAGTATCCCGGGCGCTTCATGCCGGTTTACTCCATGGTGAGCTTCAGCCATGAGCCTTACTCCAAAGCGCTTCAGGAGCAGGCTTTGCAGGACGCCCTGTTTGAGCGTATTCTGGCGCAGCCCGATCCGGAGGCGGTGCTGGATGATGAGGCGTTTTTGTGGGGGTAAAACAGAACCTCCCGTTTGCGAAAGCATCAATATTCAACCTCTTTGATCAGGGTGTTTTTGAGTATGAAAATGCCATGTCCGTTTTCGACGTTTTGGTGGACGACTACGGGTTCGGCAAAGGGATTGAATTCGTTTTCCTGATAAGCCGTAAAGGTCTTGTAAAAGAGATAGGCATCTTTGGTGAGGCTGCTTATTTCAAGGGCGAGGAATTCCAGATTGCTGGTGTCCTGGGAATAACTATACATGCGCAGCCAGTATTCTGAACCATTGAAAGTGGCATCGCTGAGGATGAGCGCAGCGCTGGAAGCGCCATAGACTACAGAAGTGGCAGGGTCTAAGCTGGAAGGGGGGTAGTTGGAAGTGTAAAGCAGGGTATCTGTGCCGTCGAACTCTCTTCTAACAGAAAGGGTACTGATGGCATAGTAGTTTTCTTCATCGGGCGGGTCCTGGATGAGTACTGCCCACTCATCTGCGGGATAACCGTCGGGGTCAAGAGTGCCTTCATGGGTGAACTGAGCATCTTTGATAACAGGAAGCGGAGGCATTTTCTGCGTGCTGCTCACGGTCTCCCAGCCGGGGGCGGAGACTTCGATGCGGTAGGTGTCTTCAGCAGAGCCGAGGGGCTGGTTTAGCTCATGGACGCAGCTTGAGTATTGGCAGTCAAAATCTTCAGTGAGCAATTCTCCGTTGCGAAAGAGTTTGATTTCCGGAGCTGCGTCCAGTTCCAGGTTTTCATAAGAAGCGAGAATGCTTGCACTGCGCCCGACCGAGAGGAAGAGGGCAGTATCTAAAGAGCCGAATTCCGCGCTGAGGGAAATGGCCGGTTTGTGCTCGGGAATGTCAACATTTACGACCTGCTCAAAATTGTTGCAACTGCTGAGGATGAGGAGCAGGAATCCGGCGGCTATGCTGATATGGCGTATGTTTTTCATCTGTGCTTGATTTGGTTTTGGGGGAGGTAGAGTCTCTCCCCTGTTTTGCAGATTTGGTTTAGAAACTAAACTGCCAGGAGAAGTAGGGAATGACGGGCAGGATGCTGATTTCCTTAAAGACCCGTTTGTCATCGCCGGTCAGGGGGTCGTATTCGGTGGTGGCGAGGATGAAGTAGGGGTTGTGGTTGTTATAGGCGTTGTAGGCGCCAAGAACCCAGCGGCGGTCGTAGCGCTTTTTCTTTTTGGAAAAAGTAATGCTGAAGTCGAGGCGATGGTAGTCGCTCATGCGGAAGGCATTTTTCTCGCCGAGGGTTTCTATGGTGGTGTAGTAGTAGTTGTACTGGTAAATGGGCAGGGTAACGGCATTGCCGGTGCCATAGACCCAGGCTCCGGAGAGCGTGATGTGGTCGTTGGCTTCCCAGGTGGCGACGATGGAGACATCGTGGCGGCGGTCGTAGCGAAAGGGGAAGCGCTTGCCGCCATTGATTTCGTCAAATTGGCGCCAATTCCAGGAAAGCGTATATCCTATCCAGCCGGAGAGGCGTCCGAATTTCTTTTGGAGCAACAGCTCTACGCCATACGCCTGGCCATTGCCCTGGGTGATTTTGTCTTGCCAGTCGCTTTCCAGGCCGAGCAGGAAGCTGGCGCCTTCTTTGAAGGAGAGCACGTTTTCCATTTCCTTGTAGTAGGCCTCTGCGCTTAGTTCCCAATCGTCGCGTATGGTTTGGGCGATGCCCAGCGCTGCCTGCCAGGATTTTTGGGGTTTTACCCGTTCGGTGCTGGGCACCCAGAGGTCGGTGGGCAGGCTGAGGGCTTCGCTGGTGAGCAGGTTGATGTACTGGCGCATCTGGCTGTAAGAGGCCTTGATGGCGAGTTTGTCGGTAACCATATAGCGGAGGCCGAGGCGGGGCTGCAAGGAGGGGTAGTTGACGCCGTTGACGTGGAAAAGGGAGGCGTGCAAGCCAAAGTTGGCAGAGAAGCGCTTCCAGTGGAAGTCGTCTTCGATATAAGTATCGTATTCCAGAGAATACAGATTTTGGGAGCCGAGCAGGGTGTCGAATTGCGTTTCTTCAAATTCCGCATTGATGGCCAGGGCGCCCGGGCGATACGTATGGCGGATGGCAGATGCCCCAAAGCGAACGAAGTGGTTGGGCAGGGGCAGGTAGTCAAAATCTACCTTGGCGGCAAAGTCCTGTATGCCCGATATGTATTTTGCCGAAAAGGCAGAAGTCTCACCAAGGCCGGTATTGGTTTCCTTGAATTCCGAGATGATGTCTATGGTGTAGTCGCTGAAGGTGAGGGTGGTGTTGGCAAATAATTTTGGCGAAAGCTGCCAGTTCCAGCGCAGGGCGGAGATGATGTTGCCCCAGTTGATGCCTCCGGAAGATTCGAAATCGTATCCGAAGCCGTCTTCTTTGTAGGTGAAGAAGAAGCGATCGGAGCCGGAGTAGAAGCTGGCATAGAGGCGATGTTTGTTGTTGATGCGGTGTTGCATCTTGAAATTGAGATCGTAGAAATACAATTGGGGTCTGACTTGTAT
>WGBN01000109.1 GCA_015494245.1 Saprospiraceae bacterium
TCCTCTACATCATGTCCATCTATTTGTCTAACATCTACCAGGAAATCAAGCAGAGGCCTCTTTATGTGGTGGCGTCGTTTCAAAGGGTTTAGTAGGGGCAGACCGATGTGTCTGCCCTCGCCGTTTTTTGTTGACACAATCTGTTGTGATGGTTTAGCGTTTAGCGTTTAGCGTTGGTGCAATGTTTAGTTGAGTGGCAAAAAGAATTGAGAATGGAAAATGGATAATTGAGAATGACCTCCCGTGAACACTCCGTGCCCCCCGTGAACTCCGTGGTGAGTTTACAGCTTCGCATTTACAACAGCCATGATTGGCTACGTCCGTCACGCGTCACGTCCGTCACGCGTCACGTTTGTTACGTTCGTCACGTTTGTTATCTTACGACCCCTCAACAACCCAGCTAAACAGTAAACAAACAATACACGATGCACGATAAACGATAAACAATAAACCACTTCCGACAACAGACAACAGACAACCGACAACCGTCAACAGTCAACACCCCCTCAACAAATCCCCCCACTCCTGCCTTTTCCGGATCACCTCAGCCTCTCCCGATTCCCGGATGAGGACTTCGGCCGGGAGCAGGCGGCTGTTGTAGTTGGAGGCCATGGAGAAGCAGTAGGCGCCGGCGTTGTAGAAGCAGAGGATGTCGCCTTCTCTGACTTCTGCCAGCTTGCGGTTGGAGGCGAAGGTATCGGTTTCGCAGACGTTGCCGACGACGGAGTAGATGCGGCTGCGGCCTTCCGGATTGGAGAGGTTTTCGATTTCGTGCCGGGCGCCGTAGTACATGGGGCGCGGAAACTGGTTGAAGCCCGAATTGATGCCCGCAAAAAGCGTGGAGGGCGTGGGCTTGACCACCATGACCTCGGCCAGGAAATAGCCGGCCTGGCTGACTAAAAACTTGCCGGGCTCAAAAATCAACTGCATTTCTTTTTTGCGCTTCGCGCAAAAAGTCCGGAAGCGGGTCGAGAGCAGGCGGCCCAGTTCTTCGATTTCCGTTTCCATATCGGCCGGATGGTAGGGCACTTTGAAGCCGGAGCCAAAATCCAGATAGCGCAGTTGCTCAAAATGTTCGGCAGTATTGAAAATAATTTCCGAAGCCCGCAAAAAGGCCTCCGTGTCGAGGATGTCCGAACCGGCGTGCATGTGCAGGCCTTCGATGCGAATGTTCAGCGCATCTATCAGCTTCAGCAGATGCGGCAGTTGGTGGATGGAAATGCCGAATTTTGAATCCACATGCCCCACCGAAATGCGCGCATTCCCGCCGGCCTGCACATGCGGATTGATGCGTATGCCCACGGGATAATCCGGATGGCTCTGGACGAAAAGCTCCAGCATGGGGATGTTGTCTATGTTGATCTGCACGCCCAGGGCTACGGCCTCGTTCAGCTCGTCCATGCCCACATTGTTGGGCGTAAACAGGATTTTTTCAGGTTCAAAACCCACATGCAACCCCAACTTCACCTCTTCTATGGAAACGGCATCCAAGCCCACTCCCAGCCCGCGCATCAAAGAAAGGATGTGCGGATTGCTCAGGGCTTTCATGGCGTAGTGCAGGGCCAAATTCACCTCTGCGTCAAAGGCGTTGCGAAGACGCCGGTACTGCCTGCGGATGACGGCTTCATCATAGACATAGAGGGGTGTTCCGTGGGCTTTCGCCAAATCGAGAAGTTGCCGGCCTTTGGCCTCATCGGCATACTGGAAGGAATTGCTCATCTTTGCAAAAATTTTCAAAAGCGGGGCAAGAGCCCAAAACCATTTTTGATGAAGGTAGTTTCCGTCGTATTCAACAATTTTCTGCACGACAGCCGCGTGCTCAAAGAGAGCATCAGCCTGCGCAAGGCCGGCTATGAGGTGGAAGTCTGTGCACTGCACGAGGGCGATTTGCCGGAAGGCGAAATCGTCGAAGGCGTCCCCGTACACCGCATACGCCTCAAGAGCCGTTCCTGGTCAAAGCACCGTCTCATTCAGGCGCTAAAGTACATAGAGTTGTGGTATCGTTTCATCAAACGCTACAAAAAATACGACCTCATCCACTGCAACGACGTGGAACCCCTGCCCATGTGTGTGCTGACCAAACTGCTCTTCAACCGCAAGCTGCGCATCATCTATGACGCCCACGAACTGGAGTACGACAAGGCCGAAAAAGGCAGCAAGTACTACCCCAATTTCGTCATCCGGCTCGCCGAGCGGCTCTGCCTTCCATTTGCTGATGCCATGTTGGTAGTAAGCCCTTTGGTGGCTGAGGCTTACGCCAAACATTACAAGATGAAGCAGCCGCCCACGGTCGTCATGAACTGTCCCTACCTGCGCCCGCAAGACGCCCCGAAACCGGACCTCTTTCGCCAAAAATTCGGGATACGAAGCGACCAACGCATCTTTCTCTACCAGGGAACGCTCATCCCCCGCCGCGGCCTGGAGCTGCTCCTCGAACTCTTCACAGAACTCCCTCAAGACTACGTGCTCGTCGTACTCGGCTACGGCCCCCTCACGGAAATGGCCCAAACTGCCGCCCGCGAAAACAAAAACATCTTCTTCCACCCCGCCGTCTCCCCTACCG
>WGBN01000110.1 GCA_015494245.1 Saprospiraceae bacterium
TTCTATGCGTTTGGATTTAAAAAAGAGCGCTTACAACAGGGAGCTATGCGCTATCATCCTCCGCCTCCGTTCAAAAATTCTTCTATCAATTCATAGACAAAGTAGGCGTAGAGCGTCAACAGCATCAGGCCTTCCCAGCGGGAGATGCGGTTGGTTACGCAGATGAAGCCGAAGAGCAGCGTTACGGCCACCATAAAGGGCAGGCCAAAGTGCATGATGCCCGGCGGGATTTCCATTTCACCAAAAAGAGAGGGAATGGCGATGACGCCAAAGGTGTTGAAGACGTTGGAGCCGATGATATTGCCCACGGCAATGTCCGTTTTGTTTTGTCGCACGGCCGAGATGCTAACCATGACCTCCGGCAGCGAAGTGCCCAGAGCTACCAGCGTGATGGCGATAAATTCTTCTTTGACACCTGCCAGTGTGGCCAATTCCTGAATGCCGAAAATGGTGTATTTGGCGCCCACAAAAATCAGCACACCCGACAGCACCAGCAGTACGTAAGATTTCCAACTCACTTTTGGCGCTATTTCGCGCTCCTCTTCGGGCTTGTTGGCAATGGTGTTGGCGATGAAAGAACCCAGAGCTACCAGAAATATAATGGCCTCGGGCAGGGAAAATTCTCCATCCTGCAAAGCAAACCAGGACAAAATGGCAGCCACAATCAGCAAAGGAATGTCGAGGTCGAGGACCCGTACATTCAAGGTGAAGTTTTTGGCCATCACCGCTACAATACCCAGTACGAGCAAAATGTTGGTGATGTTGGAGCCGATAACACTGCCCAACACGATACCGGAGTGCCCCTCAACCACGGCTACAATGCTGGAGGTGAGTTCGGGCAGCGAGGTGCCAAAGGCGATGATCGTTACACCAATGATGAAAGAGGGGATGCCCCAGGCCCGCCCAATGCGCTCAGCATAAAAAACAAACCAATCCGAAGCCTTGATGAGTACACCGAGGCTGACTATGATGATGAGGAGGTAGAGTAAGATGTTCCAGAGCATGGGGGCAAAGGTAAGAAATGTGGGCGCTTCGCGCCTAATGTGGAGCCTAACGGCTCTAATGTGGGGCCTGCGGCCCTAATGTGATCCTACGCTCGCTGCGCATCGCGTGACCACGTATAAATTACGCGATGCGCAGCGAGCGTAAAATCACATTAGAGCGCTTGCGCTCCACATTAGGGCCGTTAGGCCCCACATTAGGCGCGAAGCGCCCACATTTCCCTATCTTTGCGAAACTTTCCCAAGCTGCGGAAAAAACACAACCAAAAAGGAAACCACCATGGACCTATTTAAACAGGTAGAAGCGTTGATTGCTGAAATTCGGGAAGCTCAACCCACCGATGCGGAGGGCCTGGAGCAATTTCGCCGTCGGTTTGTAGGGACGAAAAACGTCATTAAGCCGTTTTTTGCGGAAATCCGGAACATCGAAGCCGATAAACGCAAAGCCTTCGGGCAATTACTCAACGAGGCCAAGCAGTTGGCAGAGCAGAAGTTTGAAATGCTCAAAAGCAGTGTGGCACAGGCACAGGAAGAAAGCGAAGCTCAAGCCTTCGACCTCACGGCTCCGGCGGAGCCCATCGAGTTGGGCGCTCGCCATCCGGTGGCTATCGTCATGGATCGAATCATAGATATCTTTTCCCGCATAGGTTTTGCCGTAGCCGAAGGCCCGGAAATCGAAGACGATTGGCACAATTTTACGGCTATGAATACGCCCGAAGACCACCCCGCCCGCGATATGCAGGATACCTATTACGTCATGAACGACCCGGGCATGTTGCTGCGGACGCACACCTCCAGCGTGCAGGCCCATGTGATGACTACCCAAAAGCCGCCCATCCGCATCATCGCTCCCGGTCGCGTCTATCGCAACGAAACCATCTCTGCCCGTGCCCACTGCCAGTTCCACCAGGTAGAAGGGCTTTACATTGACGAGGGCGTGTCCTTTGCCGATATGAAGCAGACCCTGCTCTACTTCGCCCGCCAAATGTACGGGCCGGATGCCCGCATTCGCCTGCGCCCCTCCTTCTTCCCCTTCACGGAGCCCAGCGCTGAAATGGACGTCTATTGGGGCCTCAAAGATGAAACCGACTACCGCATCACCAAGGGCACCGGCTGGCTGGAAATCCTCGGCTGCGGTATGGTGGACCCCAATGTGCTCGAAAACTGCGGCATAGACTCCAAACGCTATACCGGCTTCGCCTTTGGCATGGGCATCGAACGCCAGGCTATGTTGCAATACCGCGTCAGCGACATCCGGCTGTTTTTTGAAAACGACCTGAGGTTCTTAAAGCAGTTTAGAGGGGCTTTGTGATTTTTAAAAAGGGGCTGCATAGAGAAATGACAGGGTGCCGATGAGCTATCTGTCTCACTGCCATAACACATTTTTTTGTATCTTTAGGCTTTCGCCAAATGCTTTGATCAGATGATCACTAAAATATACGTACATCATTTTCGCAGCTTAGAGAAAGTAGAAATCCCTTTGAGTAAGGTCAATGTGCTCACAGGTCTGAACAATAGCGGAAAGACGAGCCTGCTGCAGGCTATGGCTATGCTGAAAAATATAGTGAGCAATCCCAATCGTCCCGTGGACCAATTGCTGATGTTGCCCGGGCAAAATTTTGGGGGCTTTCCCGAATTGGTGTACGATAAGGATAAAACCCGGCAAATAGTATTTGCGGTAGCCGTTAAGGATAAGAGGAAAGTGCTGCATTATGGATTGTCTCTCAGACAGAATGCAGGTTCCTTCTACCTGAAAAGCAAAGAAATCTCTGAAGGTACTGTCAGCCTGAATGTCAATTTCCCCTATCCGCTTAATCAGCAAACTCAAATTGATGATAAGCAGGGAGAGGCTGTTTTGACTTGGAACGGAATTACAGTAAATCCGCGCTCTCAAAGCCAATCAACTATAGATCTTGCTGCCCAAATCAATAAGGTGTCTGAAACTATTCAAGGGTTTGATTATGTGGAATCCGGCATTAAGTTCTCTAAGGTCTTGTATGGC
>WGBN01000111.1 GCA_015494245.1 Saprospiraceae bacterium
CATTATGAGATCGTATATGCTGATACTGACAAAGTAGAGGCAACAGACGCCATAAAGTTGGGTGCTCTTGGAATAGAAGTCCCTGAGGAGAAAATTTACTACGAAGATGCAGCCATAGAAGAAGATGACGAATTTGATGGAGCGTGGGTACCTATCGTTTCAGATGTTGAAGATTACAAAAAACACCTTACTTTCCACTTAGATGTAGATGAGGAGATAGAAGAATGGCTGGTTTCAACCGATATTGATTTGGATGCCCTGATCAATGAATTGATTACCGGATTTTACAGAGCTTCCAAGGCTTTGGAAAAGAAAGAAAAGAAAGAAAAGAAAAAAAGCTACTTGTAAACAAGTAGCTTTTCTTCTTTCAGTCTCCTCCTCTCTTAAGCCGTACCCTTCAAAATCTTATTCCAGTACAACCAGGGCAGCACTTTCTTTTTCAGCAGGTACATAGACCAGCGGGGTTTGCCCTGATCGAAGGGGAAGGTCTCCATGGGATTGCCGTTGTAGTCGAACTCGGCGAGGATCAACTTGCCGTAGCCGACGACGAGGGGGCAGGAGGTGTAGCCCGTGTATTTGGCGGGAGCAGACTTGCCTTCCATGGCAGCCAGCAGGTTGGCTACCAGCACGGGAGCCTGCTTGCGGATGGCGGCGCCCGTCTTGGAGATGGGCAGGCCGGAGGAATCGCCGGCAGAGAAGACGTTGGCGTATTTCTTGTGCTGCGTGGTCGCGGCATCTACGTCCACCCAACCGCCTTCGTTAGCCAGGGGGCTGTTCTTGACAGCATCCGGAGCGCCTTGCGGGGGCGTTACATGAATCATGTCAAAAGAGCGGTCTTCCGTGCTGCCGTCAGCCTTGCGGAAAGTGGCGGTCTTATTCGGGCCATCTACTTTGACCAAAACGTAATCCCAGTTCGTTTTGATGCCGTATTTCTGCACCATCTTCGTCAGCGACTCGTTGTATTTTTTCACGCTGAACATGCCGACGCCCGGCTTGAAGAACTCTACATTCACTTTGTCCAGAATGCCGCGCTTGCGGAAATTGTCGGCAGCGAGGTACATGATCTTTTGCGGAGCGCCACCGCATTTGATGGGCGTGTCGGGCTGGGTGAACAAGGCCGTTTGACCCGCTTGGATGCTCTTAATACACTCATAGGTGTAGGGTGCATATTGAAAGGAATAGTTGGAGGTAACTCCGTTTTTACCAATGGTCTCTTTCAAGCCCTCTATTTGATCCCAGAGGATTTTAATACCCAGCGTTACGACCAGATAATCGTAAGTCAACTGCTCGCCATTGTCGAGCTTCACCGCATTGTTGTCGGGATCAAAACCCGTTACGGCCTGCTTGATCCACTTGGCCCCCTTGGGAATCACAGAAGCCTGCGAACGAACAGTGGCATTGACGTCAAAATCACCGCCACCTACCAGCGTCCAGGCAGGCTGGTAATAGTGCTTGTCAGACGGGTCCACGATGGCTATGTCTAATTTAGGATTTTTGCGCAGCAACTGCGCTGCAATAGAAATACCGGCATTCCCCCCGCCGGCAATCACAATCTGATGATGCTTAGAAGAGCTCATGACATTGGATTTTAGTGATAAAAGCTGGTTCAAATGTTCAAATGAACGCGTGAAGATATGATAATTTTTTCATACCAGGGTAAAATTTGCGGATTATCACGGTGAAACTCCGTGAGAATCCGCACAATCTGTTAGACTGAGCTTGTCGAAGTCTGTTAGACTGAGCCTGTCGAAGTCTGTCAGGCTGAGCTTGCCGAAATCTGTCAGGCTGAGCCTGCCTTCTGTTGGTAAGTGAGCAGGGCCGAACTCCGGGCACCGACAGGCAGGTTCTCTATCCTACCCTACTCCTCGCTTTCGCCCCCCTTCTTCTCAAAAGACAGAGAAGCCGAGTTGATGCAATACCGCAAACCCGTAGGCTTAGGGCCATCCGGAAAGACGTGCCCCAGGTGCCCGCCACAGCGTGCACAGCGCAGCTCAATGCGCTTCATGCCGTAGCTGTCATCCGGCACTTCCACGATGTGCTTTTCATCTATGGGCTTGTAATAACTGGGCCAACCGGAGCCCGAATCGTATTTGGCATCTGAAGAGAACAAGGGCAAGCCACAACCGGCGCAGCGATAAATGCCCTTATCGTGATTGTCGTAGTAAATGCCGGTAAAGGCGCGCTCGGTACCCGCATGACGCAGGATGCGATACTGCTCTTCACTCAACTCCCGCCGCCATTCCTCATCGCTCTTATTGACGTAATAAATGGTATCGCCGGCGCTGTTTACAAAATAGCCGCTCTCATTGACGGGGTCTTTCCTGTCTCTTATA
>WGBN01000112.1 GCA_015494245.1 Saprospiraceae bacterium
GTTTGAAGCAGTTTGCCCAGGAGGGCACTTTCAATCAGTCTTTGATAGCGGCTTACGACGGCCCCATGAGCGAGTTGGGCGATTGGCTTTACGCGCGCAGGCGGGAGTTTATGGAGGCCTTTTTGCCCTGGTTCCAAAAGTATCACGGGCTGATTGCGGGGCGGGAAGAGCCGGTTGAGTGCATCTATCGCTCTCCCTTAGAAAAAGGTACTATGGCGGCTTTGCTGAAAAAACAGCTGGAGCGCGACCGGATGTTGCAGCGCACGGAGGCGGGCGTACACCGCGATGACCTGCTGTTCTCAATGGGCGGGCATCCTCTGAAGAAGTACGGTTCGCAGGGGCAGATTAAGACTTTTGTGTTGGCTTTAAAACTGGCTCAGTACAGGCTGTTGAGCGAACAAAAAGGCAAGAAACCCATTTTGCTCTTAGACGATTTGTTCGACAAATTAGACAACGGCCGCGTGCTCAGCCTGCTGCAGTTGCTGAATGGCGAAGACTTTGGCCAGGTGTTCATCACGCATACCGAAGGAGAGGCCTTAGAGGAACTTTTTGAGCAGGGCGGACTGGGAGTGCCGGTACATTACAAAATCTGATGCAAAGAGACAACGAAAAGAAATTGGGCGAGGTGCTTCGCCAGTGGGTTGCCTCGAAAAGGCGGCTGCAAAAGGAGTTGCGGCAGCGTCGCATCAAGCGCCTGTGGGAAGAGCGCATGGGGCCACCCATTGTAAAGCGGACCAGTTCAATCCTGCTGGTACGTGGCAAGCTCTATCTGAGCATTTCCTCGGCTCCGCTGCGCCAGGAACTGCACATGCAGAGGAGGAAAATCCGGGATTTTTTGAATGAAGAATTGGGAGAACGGGTGATCGAAGAAGTCATCATCAAATAAAAAAGGAGGGCAGAAGCCCTCCTTTTTTATCTGTTATCTGTTATTTTTTGGAACGCTCCTCGGCCAGTTGCAGAGCCTTGTAAGCGTTGACGATGGCGCCGGTGGCGCAAAGTTCGGAGAAGTCCACCAGCTCATCGCTGCCGGGTTTTTTGACCTTGTAGTTTTGCGGGATGGCGCTGTCGAGGATGATCTGGCGCACTTCCTGAGCGGAGAACTCCGGATAGTAAGCGCGAATCAAAGCCGCCACGCCTGCCGTTGCGGGTGAGGCCATGCTGGTGCCGCTGAAAGTAGCGTAGTCAGATTGCGGCACGCAGGAGTAGATGTCCACGCCCGGAGAGAACACATCTACGGATTTTTTGCCGTAGTTGGAGAAAGTGGCAGGAGCATCTTCGCCTTTTTTCCAGGAGAGGGCTCCGATTTCCAGCCAGTTGTCGGCTTGTTTGGGGCCCAGGCCGAGGAAGCCTCTTTTGGCGTAGGTGTCGTTGGGGAAGTTGTCCGTTTCGTCGTTGTTTTGGGAGCTGTTGCCGGCTGCGTGTACGAGCAGCACATCGTGTTTGCGTGCGTATTTTACGGCTTTGTCCACGGCTTCTTTGTTCCAGGCATAGCCTTTGCCGAAGCTCATGTTGATGACTTTGGCGCCGTTGTCCACAGCATAGATGATGGCGTTGGCTACGTCTTTGTCGCGCTCATCGCCATCGGGTACGGCACGTACAGACATGATGCGCACGTGGTCGGCTACGCCGTCTATACCGATGTTGTTGTTGCGGATGGCGGCGATGATGCCGGCTACGTGGGTGCCGTGGCTGGCGTCGGGGCCTTCGGCATCGTTGTTGCCATAGCCGCGCTCTTTGACGTTGGAATAGTCATCACCCACAATGCTGCGGGGGTCGTAATCGGGATTGTAGCCGTAATTGAGGCTGTTGCTGAAGTATTCGATGGCTCCGTCGAGTTGATCTTCCAGTTCGGCTACGGTGCCGCCCTGGGAGAGCACGTTGGAGAGAATCATGACGGCCTGGCCGAGAGCGGGGTCGTCAATTTGCAATTGGCTGAGGTCGTCCGCTGTAAACTCTTCTTTGCCGACCAATTCTTTGACCTTGTTGATGGCGTCTTTGATGCCGGAGTACAGGTCCAAATTGCCCTGCAGCTCTTCGCGTTTTTCGTTTATGGTCTTTTTGATCTCGAGATATTCGTCGTACATCTTGCGCTCTTTTTTGGAGAGCTTGTCGGGGTCTTTGCCATCGAACATAGCCTTGTACTTGGCGTACAGGCGGGCTATTTCATAAGAATCGTGGTTGACGTTTTCGCCATTGGCACCGCCGATGAAATTCCAGCCGTGGATGTCGTCCACATAGCCGTTGTGGTCGTCATCAATGCCATTGCCGGGGATTTCGTCTTCATTGACCCAGATGATGTCTTGCAGGTCTTCGTGCTCGATGTCAATGCCGGAGTCAATCACGGCGACGATGACGGTTTGAGCTTTTTTGCCCTTGAGGAGATGTTCGTGGGCTTTGTTGGCACTGAGGCCGGCGTAGCCGTCACTTTGCAAATCGAGGAGGAACCAGTTGCCGGGGGCCTGGTCTTGAGCCCGGATGCCGGCGCTGAAGAGGAATGCGCTCAATAAGAGCGCCCATTGAAACATTTTCATGTGCTGTTTAC
>WGBN01000113.1 GCA_015494245.1 Saprospiraceae bacterium
CAACGAGGATGTTGCGTTGGCTGCCCGGATAGTGGACGAATTTTTTTGTAATTTGGTATTGCAGAAAATTGGTATCCTGAAATTCATCTATGAGTAAAAAGGGAAATTTTTTGCGGTATTTGTCAGCTGTTTCGGGGCTTTTTTGCAGCAATTCGTAGAGACGGTAGAGCAGGTCATCGAAGTCCATGGCTCCGCTTCGCTTGCAGCGGGCTACGTATTCCGTGTAAATTTTGTGAAAATAGGGTCTTTTTGCGGCGCGGTCCTGGGCCATGAGCTCTTCGTTTTTTTCGTAGAGCTTGGGTGTGATGAGGTTGGTTTTGGCCGAGGAGATGCGCGCTCTGAGGGTGTTGATGTTGTATTGGTCTTTCGACAAATGCAAATCGTTGATGATGCTTTTGAGCAGGCTCCTGGAATCGTCGGTATCGTAAATGGTGAAGGAGGAGGGGTAGCCGATGGTTTCGGCTTCTCTGCGCAGGATGCGTGCGAAGATGGAGTGGAAAGTACCTGCCCAGACGTTGTAGGCTTTGGGGCCGGTGATGCGTTCGATGCGCTCTTTCATCTCCCTTGCGGCCTTGTTGGTAAAGGTCAGGGCCATGATGTTGTGGGGAGGGATGCCCCGGTCTATGAGATGTGCAATGCGATAAGTAAGTACGCGCGTTTTCCCGGAACCCGGGCCGGCTACCACGAGGGCCGGCCCCTCCATGTGGGTAACGGCCCGGCGTTGCACTTCGTTCAGTTCTTCTAAGTATTGCATGCTCATTTTTTGCCTGATGACTCGGTCTCTTAGCTCTTGCTTTGGCAGGCAAATATACTGCATTAGCGCCACATTCGCGATCTTTGTAGCATGCAAAACTTACCCATAGGCATACAGGACTTTAGCAAGATTCGGAAAGAGGGCTACCTCTATGTGGATAAAACTCCTCTTATTCACCAACTGGCTTCGCAAGGCGGTTACTACTTCCTCTCCCGTCCCCGACGCTTTGGCAAATCCCTGCTTGTCAGTACCATGAAAGAGCTCTTCAGCGGGAACAGAGAATTATTCAAAGGTCTCTGGATAGAAGAGCGTTGGGACTGGGAAAAGACCAATCCCGTCATCCACATCCCCTTTGCCAGCTTAGACTACAAAGTGAACGGGCTTTATGTCGAACTTCAAAAGTACATTCAGGCAGTGGCTCACTCACACGGCATATCTTTGCAGGATGACAGCCTTAAAAATCAATTTGAAGAGCTTTTGAGAAAACTGGCTCAGGCCAAAGGCCAGGTAGCCCTGCTCATAGACGAATATGATAAGCCCATCATAGACTATCTTGGAAAAGAGATTGCACAAGCGCAGGAGAACCAACAAATCCTCAAGAACTTCTATTCTGTCATCAAAGACAGCGACCCCTGGCTGCGCATGGTCTTTATTACAGGCGTATCCAAATTCAGCAGAGTCAGCATCTTTTCCGACCTCAATAACCTCAACGACATCACCATGTCGCCCCGCCACTCCACGCTGCTCGGCTATACCCAGGAAGAATTAGAACATTTCTTTGCCGGGCACCTTCGCAACTTTTCAGAAGAAACCGGAATGAGCGGAGAGGAGGCGCTCGCCAAAATCAAAAACTGGTACAACGGCTATAGCTGGGATGGAAGGAATTTCGTCTATAACCCCTTCAGCATCCTTCTTCTGTTTTACAACGGGGCGTTCTCCAACTACTGGTTTAAAACGGCCACGCCTACCTTCCTCATAGACCTCATCAAGGAAAAACAGTACTACGACTTTGAGGGCATGGAAGTGGGGGAGTCTTTCTTTGAAGCTTTCCAAATCAGTGCTGACATCCCCGTAGGCACCCTTTTGTTTCAAACAGGTTACCTGACCATCAAGAAATATGACCCGGAAAGTGAGCTCTACACTCTGGCCTATCCCAATCGGGAAGTAAAAAAATCCATGCTGGAATATCTGCTCGGGGCTTTCGCCAAATTGGAGCCGGGTTTCGGTAACAAACCCGTCCAGGATGCCCGCCGCGCCCTGCAGACAGAAGACTTTGAGCTGCTCAAAGACACCCTAAACAGAATCCTCTACAACCTCCCCCACCAGTTGTATGAAGACAAAGAGCGCGTCTATCACCTGCTCATCCACATCTTCTTCGACTACATCGGCATAGACATCCACAGCGAAGTGAATACCGCCCGTGGCCGGGCTGACGTGCTGGTAGAATTGGACGACAAGGTCTATGCCATAGAATTTAAAATAGACCAATCTGCCGAGGAAGCTCTCAAGCAAATCAAAGAAAGAGGCTATCTCGACAAGTATCGCTCCTCGGGTAAAAAGCTCATCGCCCTGGGCATTAACTTCTCTACGGAGAAGCGGGAGGTGGATGAGTTTGCAGTGGAGGTGGTGTCATCGGTGTAATCGGCAGAATTGGTGAAATTGGTTATCGTTTGTCGGCAAAGCGGGGCGGGCTTTAGCC
>WGBN01000114.1 GCA_015494245.1 Saprospiraceae bacterium
CGGACAGCCGTCATCACAAAAGCCGAAACCAAAATCGGCAATTGCAACATGGGCAACAAAACCCTCAAGACGCCCATCAAAGCCAGAAGACTCAGATAACGGGCTACCTTAAAAGCCAGCTCATGAGATATCAGGTCGGGATACAATTTCGAGCGGGTAAGCCTGCTGACAAGCCAACTCAGCACGCGGCTCAGCAATTGATGCAAAAGCAGCAAAAACAACAAGATGAGCAAGGCTCCCAAATACTGCCACACGAACAAACCCAAAAACCTGTGCTGACCTATGCGCGGGAAAAGGCGCACAAAAAAATCAGCGCCAAAGGGATAGACCTCTTTGTATAAGGCCGGTATGGCCCGCACACTCTCTGCCGAATAATACCACTTCTGCCCCACCCGCTGCACGTAAATCTCGGGCAGTTCCAAGGGAAAAGGCCTGTAGAGGTACTCCCCGCTCAGGCTGTCCCTGTAAAAGGAATCGCGCGGAATCTTGTCCAGCTCCACATACAGCCCCAGCCCGTCGTAAATTTGCTTGAGCATCACGGCCCGCTGCACCCGCGTGGTCGAATCCAGATCGGACTGCAAAGTAAGCGCCGCCTTAGCCGGCTCGTAGCTGTCCGGCTGCAAATAATAAAGGTGTACGTAAATGGTGTTATAAGGCGACTCCAAGCTGACTTGCGGAGCAGCGTCCTGCGCAAAGGCTCCCCAACACCCTCCCGCAGAGAAGAGCGCCAGGAACGCGAAGCGCAAAGCAAACAGATTCACGCATTTTTTGGGGGATGTACAAAGCATACTCCGGATGTCTTAAGCTCACTCAGTTGAGTTAAAAAAATGTTTCGCCTCCTCCACAGCTTGGGCAAGTCCGGCCGCATTTTTCCCCCCGGCCGAAGCAAAGAAGGGCTGACCTCCGCCGCCCCCCTGGATATGGGCGGCCAGTTGGCGCACCATCTTGCCGGCATCCAGGCCGTCTTTGCCTGCAATTTCCTTGCTGATGGCCACCATGAGCTGAGGTTTGTCATGGATGGCGGCTCCCAGCACAATCACAGCCGGCTGCAGACTTTTCTCCAATTGAAAAACCAGGTTCTTCAGGCTCTTGCTATCGGGCACTGCTACCTGCTCTGCGAGCAGCTTAAAGGTCTCGCGCTGTTCTGCTTTTTTCAGCAATTCGTCTTTGAGTTGTGCCGTTTGCTGCTGCTGAAGTTGCTCCAGTTCCTTTTTGAGTTTTTTGTTTTCCTGCAAGAGCTGCTCCACCATTTGAGGGATATTTTTGCCGCTTTTCAGCAAATGTCGCACGGCCTGTAAGTCCTCCAATTGCTCTTGCACGTATTGCTCTGCCCGCTCGCCCGTGAGGGCCTCTATGCGACGCACGCCTGCAGCTATGGCAGATTCCGAGACAATTTTAAACCAGCCTATATCGCCCGTGCGTTGCACATGCGTACCACCGCACAACTCACAGGAGAAGCCTTCACCAAAGGTAACCACCCGCACCTCTTCACCGTACTTTTCGCCGAAGAGCATCATGGCACCCAGTTCGCGCGCCTCTGCCAAAGGCATTTTGCGCACTTCCTGCAGCGGGATGTTCTCCCGTATTTTGGCATTGACCATACCTTCAATTTCGGCAATTTGCTCAGCCGTAAGTTTTTCAAAGTGGGAAAAATCAAAGCGCAGGCGCTCCGCATCCACATCCTGCCCCTTCTGCACGGCATGCTCTCCCAGCACGCGATGCAGGGCGGCGTGCATGAGGTGGGTGGCCGAGTGGTTGCGGGCCGTAGCTTCGCGCCGGGCCCGGTTGACGCGTGCATGTACGGGCACATCCACCTCGATGGGCAGGCGGTCCGTGATGTGTACGATGAGTTCGTTTTCGCGCAAAGTGTTCAGCACCTTGATGGTCTCCTCACCGATTTGCAGGGTGCCGCTATCCCCGCGCTGACCTCCGCCTTCGGCATAGAACGGCGTTTTATCGAGTACGATTTGATACTGCTTGCCCTTTTTCATTTCCACTACGCGATATTTCAAAATGCCTGCATCGGGCACCTCCAGTTGGTCATAGCCCACAAATTGCACGTCTTCGCCCGGACGCACCTCTACCCAGTCGCCCACCGAGCGCTCGGCGGCTTTACGGGAGCGGTTTTTCTGCTCTTCCAAGGCTTTTTGAAAGCCCTCTTCATCCACTTTCAGGCCTTTTTCTTCGGCTATGAGGCGGGTCAGGTCAATGGGAAAGCCATAGGTGTCGTACAGTTCGAAAGCATCTTTGCCGGAGACCACTCCTCCGCTTACGTCTAAGGTTTCAAAGCGCCTGAGGCCCTTGTCGAGCGTGCGCAGAAAATTGCGCTCTTCGCCTTCGATGACTTTGGCGACCTGTGCAGCCTGGGCCTTGAGCTCCGGAAAGACATCCTCGAACCAATCTGCCAGCGGTTCTGTCAGCAGGCTGAGCAGGGGTTCTTCCCTGTTGAGGAAGGAGTAGTAATAGCGCACGGCCCGTCGCAGGATGCGGCGAATGACGTAGCCGGCGCCGGTATTCCCCGGCAACTGGCCGTCGGCGATGGTAAAAGCCACGGCCCGCAGGTGGTCCACCACCACCCGCATGGCAATGTCGGAATAAGCATCGGGCGCATAGCTGCCCTTATAGGTTACGCCCGTTATCTGCTCTATCAATTTGATAAAAGGGGTGAAGATATCGGTATCGTAATTGGAGTGCTTGCCCTGTATGGCCATGCAAAGGCGCTCAAAGCCCATGCCGGTATCCACGTGCTTCTCCGGCAGCGGCTCCAGAGAACTGTCGGCCTTGCGGTTGTATTGAATAAAGACCAGGTTCCACAATTCCACTACGCGGGGGTCGTCCTGATTGACCAGCGAGGCTCCATCCACTTTGAGGCGTTCTTCTTCATCGCGCAGGTCTATGTGGATTTCCGAGGAAGGCCCGCAAGGTCCCGTGTCTCCCATTTCCCAGAAGTTGTCTTTGCGGTCGAAGTAGAGGATTCTGCCTTTCGGCAAATGCCTTTCCCACAGTTTTGCCGCCTCTTCATCGGCACCCAGACCGTCGGAGGCATCGCCTGAGAATACCGTTACGTACAAGCGCTCGGGGTCGAGGCCATATACTTCCGTCAGCAACTCCCAGGCCCAGGCAATGGCCTCAGCTTTGAAATAATCGCCAAAAGACCAGTTGCCCAGCATCTCGAAAAAAGTGTGGTGGTAACTGTCGCGCCCCACTTCTTCCAAATCGTTGTGCTTACCCGATACGCGCAGGCATTTCTGGGTGTCGGCTACGCGCCGCGCCTCCGGCTTGCGGTTGCCGAGAAAGTAGTCCTTAAATGGATTCATGCCCGCATTGGTGAACATCAAGGTGGGATCGTCCTTGTTCACCACAGGTGCCGAAGGCACGATCTTATGCCCCTTGGAGCGAAAAAACTCTAAAAATTCTCTGCGAATTTTTCTGGATTCCATGCGCGTCTTTTGATTTATTTCCCAAAATATAGCATCTTTGCGTCCTGATTCATCCATAGCACCTCCAATAAATGCGGGAAATAGCGCCTGAAGAACTCAAAATGTGGATAAACTCCACGAAAAATGTGGAAAACTTTAAGGTAGATGTGGAAAACTTTATGTTAAAAAATTTTGCCACAGAGATTTCCCGCTCTAATTTTGATTCCACTTTGGATAAAACCCAAACGCACACGGCCCGAATTGCTTTTTTAACACGAGCCGTGCTTGTTCCCGTTTAAGGGCAGCAAAGTTAGCATTTTGTCCAAGAAATATGCCTTATGGGAAAGGAAAAATTTGTTTACAACATTCACACGCTGCGCTACGAGAAAGTAGAAGAAACCAGAAAAGAGCGCATCATGCGCATTCTCGGTTTTCTTTCCGCAGCCCTGGTAGCCGGAGGGCTATTCACCTTAGTCATCTGGGAGTTGTTTCCCTCCCCCAAAGAAAAAGCCGTTCGCAGGGAATTGGAGCAGATGAAAGTGCAATACGCCGCACTCAACGAGCAACTGGCACGCATGGACAAAGTCCTGGCCAATCTCCAGGACAGAGACGCCAGCGTCCACCGCATGCTCTTCGGCATGGACCCCATTGACCCCGACGTCTGGAACGGCGGTACGGGAGGCCACCAGTCCTACAGCGAAATTGTCAACTACAGCGGCACCGGCCAACTCATCAAAGCCACCCGCGAAAAAGCAGACCGCCTGCAGCGACAAATCAAGCTGCAGTCCGAATCGCTCGACACCATCATAGCCCTCGCCAAAGAGCGCGAGAAAATGCTGGCCTCCATCCCCTCCATCAAACCCGTACAACCTGACAAACTCAGCCGCAAAGTAACCCTGCTCTCGGGCTTCGGATATCGCATCCACCCCATCTACAAAGTGCGCAAGCTCCACACCGGCATAGACTTCGGCGCCCCACGTGGCACGCCCATACAGGCTACCGGAGACGGTACGGTCGTCAAAGTCGAGCACAAACGCACCGGCTACGGCAACAGCGTCGTCATAGACCATGGCTACGGATACCAATCCCGCTACGGCCACATGCAACGCATAGATGTCAAAGTAGGCCAGAAAGTCAAAAAAGGCCAGAAAATCGGTCTCGTAGGCAGCACAGGCACCTCCACCGCGCCCCACTGCCACTACGAAATCATCTACAAAGGCCAAAAAATCAACCCCATCCAATACTGCATGGACGGCCTCTCCCCCGAAGAGTACGAAGAACTCGTCAAAATGGCCGAAACAGCCAATCACTCCTTTGATTGAGTAAGCAAGAAAGAAGAAGGGCGGCGCCTTGCAAGGCACCGCCCCTCTTCTTCCCACAAAAAAAGCGGGCCGCAACCCTGAGAAGGTAGCGACCCGCTTCTATTATCCCATGAACATATTAGAACTTGAAGGTTAGGATTTGACTGCTATGCCATCAAATCGCTTTCCCAAATGAATCGTGAAAATCAGCTCTTTAAGCCGATTGTGTCCCTTTCACGATACAAGTATCGGGCAAAGCGCAAGGGCACACAAGTACATTTTTAGAGCTTTGTGATGAAAAGCGAAAGGACTTGAAAAACATAAAATGCTGA
>WGBN01000115.1 GCA_015494245.1 Saprospiraceae bacterium
ATACATGTGAGCAATTTCCTGGCATCGTTTCTGCAATTCAACATCCAAACCATTGACTTTGTAGTCTAAACTGGCAAACGGGATATGAAAAACAGGCAGGGTTTTATTCCAGTCCCACTTATCTTCTATCCATAAGTTTTTGAACAACTTTTTGTTGCCGGAGAATAGCTCTTTCATTGTGCTTATCAGTAGAGATTTGCCAAAGCGACGAGGGCGGGAAAGAAAGTAATATCCTCCATGAGAGCACAATTCGTAGATGTTTTTGGTCTTATCTACATAAATGAAGTTGCCCTCTCTGAGCTTCTCAAAATCCTGTATGCCGATAGGTAGTTTTTGCATGGAAGCAAAGATAAAAACTTTTAAGAAGTTGCTCTTTGCTCTTTTTGTTTTCTTAGCGATGTAAACCTAAAAGGATTTCGATAACTTTCTTTACCTTTGCCTCTTATATAGCATTTGCCGAAAGGCTTGCCTTGAGCAGTCGGCTGAGCGCGGGCGGCTATGCGCGTAAGCCAGTCGAAGCCCTGCCGAAAGGCTTGTCTTGAGCTTGCCGAAAGGCTTGCCTTGAGTTTGCCGAAAGGCTTGCCTTGAGTTTGCCGAAAGGCTTAAAAAAACAAACCTATGTACCACAGAATAGCATTTTTACTGACTTTCCTTCTTTGGGCCGTACTCTTACCTGCCCAATATGAATTTACGGTGGATAAAGATTGCCGCCATACCAGTGTAAAAAGCCAGGACCGGACGGGTACCTGCTGGAGCTTTGCCACGACTTCTTTTCTGGAGTCAGAATTGCTTCGTATGGGAAAGGGAGAGCATGATTTGTCGGAGATGTTTACTGTGCGCACCATTTATGAAGACAAGGCACGAAACTATATCCTGCGGCAGGGCAAAGCCAATTTTGGGCAGGGGAGCCTGGCTCACGATGTTTTGCGGGCCGTAAGCCTGGCGGGTGTCGTGCCCCAGGAGGTGTATAGCGGGCTTTTGCCCGGGCAAAAACGCTATGACCACAGTGAGATGGAAGCCGTGCTCAAAGGCATGTTGGATGGTGTGCTCAAGGGCAAACACCCCTCGCCTTATTGGCCCGATGCTTTCAGGGCTGTGCTCGATGTTTACATGCAGCCCGTTCCGGAGCATTTTAATTATCGCGGTAAGTCTTATACGCCCAGAACTTTTGCCGAAAGCCTGGGTATCTCACCGGACGATTACATCAGTTTTACCTCTTTTACGCATCATCCGTTTTACACTTCTTTTGTGTTGGAAATTCCGGACAATTATTCCAATGGAAGCTACTACAACCTGCCTTTGGACGAGTTGGTGGCTGTGGTGGATGAAGCCATCGCCAAAGGTTATACGGTGGCTTGGGATGGTGATGTGAGTGAAGAGGGCTTTTCGGCCCGCGCCGGTTTAGCTGTTTTGCCGGCAGATCCGGATCGCTCAGACCTTTTTACCCGTCCGGGTGAAGAATTGAAGGTTACCCAGGATATGCGCCAGCAGGGTTTTATGGATTTTTCCACTACGGATGACCACCTCATGCACATCGTTGGCATGGCACACGATCAAAACGGCACCAAGTATTACATCGTCAAAAATTCGTGGGGAAAGATAGGGCCTTATGGCGGAGTGGTTTATATCTCGGAGGCTTATTTCAGGATGAAAACCATTGCCGTTACCATGCACAAAAGTGCGGTGAATGGCCTGGGAGAAGAAAATTGAGAAAACAGGAGACTCTTTTGTGAAGAAAAACAAACCCCAATGACCCACGACAATTTTACGATTAAGGCGCAGGAATCCATCCTTAAGGCTCAGCGCCTTGCGGCGGAGCTGGGACAGCAAAACGTGGATACCGTTCACTTACTGAAAGGTATGTTGGATACGGATGAGCATTTGCTTTCCTACCTGCTCAAAAGAGCGGGGGTGGACCTGGATAAGCTCAGGGTGCAGTTGCAGGCCGAGATGAGGAAATTTCCTAAGGTAGAAGGCGTAGAGAAACAGTACCTGACCAAAAATGCCAATGCGGCTTTGTCGCGTGCCAAAAAGTTGCTGCCGGAATTTGACGATCAGTACATCTCCATGGAGTTGATGTTGCTGGGTATTTTGGCAGGTAAGGACAAAGCTGCAAGTCTGCTCAGGGAGCAGGGCGTAACGCCCGAAGTCATCAAGGAAGGTATTGTCAGCGTGCGAAAAGGCAAGACGGTTTCTGACCAAACGGCCGATGACAATTACGACATCCTCGAGCGCTACGCCGTCAATTTGAACAAGCGCGCCGAGGAAGGAAAGTTGGACCCCATCATCGGGCGCGATGAAGAAATACGCCGGGTTTTGCACATCCTTTCGCGTCGCAAGAAAAACAACCCCCTGCTCATCGGGCATCCCGGAGTGGGAAAGACGGCTATCGTGGAGGGCATCGCATGGAGGATCGTCAACAAAGATGTACCTGCGAATCTGCGCAACAAAACCATCTACACCTTAGATATGGCAGCGCTCATTGCAGGTGCCAAA
>WGBN01000116.1 GCA_015494245.1 Saprospiraceae bacterium
ATATAAGGTTTGCCGGAAGGCGGCTCAGAAAAAAAAGCAGAATAGGGGCTACCCGCCGATACAGGCTCGCCCGCTGCCTCTAAAGCAAGCTCTCCAAAACACAACAAAAAAGTGATAAGTACAACTCTCCACATAAGCTTTTTGGTTTGTGGCAGCCGAGTCTCTGTGGCCATTTGACGAAAGTCTAAGACAAAGGTCTCAGCGACTCGTTTTCGCACCCGTATTCTTTCAGGCCGAAAGTTAAGGCAAAAAAACGAATTGTGCAAGCCCCCCGGGCCGATTCGGCAAAAAAAGCGGTTTTGGGGGGCATTTTTTGAGTTTATGACTGTTTAAGACATTTCTTTACTCAGCCTTTCGACTTAGCTCAAGGCAAGCCTTTCGGCTTAGCTCAAGGCAAGCCTTTCGACTTAGCTCAAGGCAAGCCTTTCGACAAATGCAATCCCACTTACAGACTAAGATTTCTCGTCTTATCTGTTTGCCCTGCAAAGTTCGGTTCTATAAGCTCAAGGCAAGCCTTTCGGCAAATGCCTTTACACGCTCAACGCCCTGGTCTCCCTGGCCGTGTTTGCGCACGGCTACGGTTTTGCTTTCCATTTCTTTTTCACCTACGATGAGCATGTAGGGGATTTTTTTGAGTTCGGCATCGCGAATTTTGCGGCCGATTTTTTCGGCCCGTTCATCCACTTCACCTCTCAGACCCAGGGCGGAAAGTTCTGCCACGACCTCTTTGGCGTAATCCAAAAAGCGGTCGCTGATGGGCAAAACGATGAACTGGGTGGGCGTGAGCCAAAGCGGGAAATTGCCCCCTGTATGCTCGATAAGCACGCCTACAAAGCGCTCCATGGAGCCAAAGGGCGCGCGGTGAATCATCACCGGACGGTGCGGCTTGTTGTCGGGGCCGATGTACTCGAGTTGGAAGCGTTCGGGCAGGTTGTAATCTACCTGTATGGTGCCCAGTTGCCAGGAGCGGCCGAGGGCGTCTTTGACCATGAAGTCGAGTTTGGGGCCGTAAAAAGCGGCTTCGCCCAATTCGGTAACGGCTTCCAGGCCTGCTTCCTCCACGGCTTCGACGATGGCGCGTTCGGCCTTTTCCCAATTTTCTTCCGAGCCGATGTACTTTTCGGGATTTTCGGGATCGCGCAGGGAGATTTGCACGGTATAGTCTTCGAATCCCAGTTTTTGAAGCACGTGGCGCGTCAGTTCCAGCACATTCAGAAACTCGCCTTTGACCTGATCGGGAGTGCAAAAGATGTGGGCATCGTCCTGGGTGAAGCCCCGCACGCGGGTGAGGCCGTGCAACTCCCCGCTTTGCTCATAGCGATAGACGGTGCCGAATTCTGCGATGCGCAGGGGCAAGTCTTTGTAAGAGCGGGGCCGGTGGCCGAAGATTTCGCAGTGATGGGGGCAGTTCATCGGCTTGAGCAGGAACTCCTCCCCTTCCTTCGGGGTGTGGATGGGCTGGAAGCTGTCCTCGCCGTACTTGGCGTAGTGGCCGGAGGTTACGTACAGGTCTTTCTTCCCGAGATGGGGTGTGATGACCGGCTGATATCCCCTTTTGAGTTGCTCCTGCTTGAGGAAGTCTTCGAGGCGGCTACGCAACTGCGTGCCCTTAGGCAGCCAGATGGGCAGGCCGGCGCCCACCTTTTCAGAGAACATGAACAGTTCCAGCTCCTTGCCCAGTTTGCGATGGTCGCGCTTGCGGGCTTCTTCGAGCCTGTGGAGGTACTCGTCCAGTTCCTTCTGCTTGGGGAAGGTGATGCCGTAAATCCGCGTCAGTTGTTTGCGCGTCTCATCCCCCCGCCAATAAGCGCCGGCCACGGCCGTCAGCTTAACGGCTTTGATTTTACCCGTATCGGGAATGTGCGGCCCGCGGCACAAGTCGGTGAATTGGCCCTGGGTGTAAAAAGTAATCTCTCCGTCTTCCAGCTCCTCGAGCAATTCGAGTTTGTATTCATCCCCCTTTTCGCGGAAGTAAGCAATGGCCTCCTCCTTCGGCACTTCCTTGCGGATGTAGGGATTTTTTTGGCGCGCCAGTTCTTTCATCTTGGCCTCGATCTTGGGCAAGTCCTCTACGGAGAGGGTGCGATCGCCGAGGTCCACGTCGTAGTAGAACCCATTTTCGATGGGAGGCCCGATGCCAAATTTCACGCCCGGGTAGAGCGCTTCGAGCGCCTCTGCCATGAGGTGAGCGGAGGAGTGCCAATAAGCTTTTTTCCCTCCGAGGTCCTGCCAGGTCAACAATTTAAGCGCAACATCACGGGTGATGGGGCGCGTGGCATCCCAGATTTCGCCATCCACTTCTGCGGCCAACACATTGCGCGCCAGACCTTCGCTGATGGAGCGAGCCACATCCATAGCCGTTACGCCGCTCTGGTAGGTGCGCACAGAGCCATCGGGCAGGGTGATTTTTATTTCAGACGTCATCGCATTCATCTTTTCGATTGAGAGGCTGCAAAGATAGAATTTTTTTGGGTATTTGGGGTGGTGCTTTTTGGGGCTTTCGCGCGCGCGTGTGCGCACGTGCGCGTGCGCGCATTACGCGCGCGAGACATGTATAAGACATGACATGTCTGTTGCAAACAAGAATCAAACAAAAACCTCCGTATCAACACTCCCCCCACCTCCCGCGTTACCCTAATAAACCCCTTCTCCAAACGCTCAAAAAAGCACCCAAAAACACCCGGAACAAACCCAAAACAACGCCTGTCATGAAGATCAAAATCCTCCTCCTCATAAGCGTCCTGCTCGGCAGCCTGAGCAGCCTCGAAGCACAGTATTTCGGCCGCAACAAAGCGCGCTATCGCACCTTCGATTTTCAGGTGTATGAAACGCCGCATTTTGACATCTACCACTACTTCAACAATAAAGAAACACTCAATCGCTTTGCCTCCTGGACAGAACTTTGGTACCAGCTGCATCAGCGCATTTTTCGCGATACTTTTGACCGCCCAAACCCGCTCATCCTATACGCCAACCATGCCGATTTCCAACAAACCAACGCCATCTCCGGAGGCATCGGAACGGGCACCGGAGGCGTTACCGAAGCCCTCAAAAACCGCATCGTCCTGCCCCTGGCCTTCTCCAACCAACAAACCTTCCACGTGCTCGGGCATGAAATGGTTCACGCCTTTCAGTACCACCTGATTTTGAATGGAGACTCCACCTCCCTCCAAAGCCTCGGCAACCTGCCCCTCTGGATGGTCGAAGGCCTGGCAGAGTACCTCTCCATCGGGCGTTTTGACCCGCATACGAGCATGTGGATGCGCGATGCCGTCCTCAACAAAGACGTGCCCGAGCTCAAAAAAATGGATGACCCCAAGTACTTCCCCTACCGCTATGGACAGGCCTTTTGGGCCTTCCTCACCGACCTCTACGGCGATGAAATCATACAACCCTTTTTCTCGGCCACAGCTCAATACGGTCTGGAAACAGCCTGCGACTCCATACTCGACATGAGCCTCGAAAACCTCTCCGAACTATGGGTCTCCGGCACCAAAGAATACTACGGGAAACAACTGTTCCTCGCAAAAGAACAAACTGCAGGCAAAAAAATCCTCGACGAAAAAAATGCCGGTCGCATGAACCTCTCGCCGGCGCTCAGCCCCAATGGAAAGTACCTCGTCTTTATCTCCGAAAAAAACGTCTTCACCACCGATCTCTTTCTCGCCGATGCCCGCAATGGAGAGATACTCGGCAAGGTCGCCAGCACAGCTAAAGCAGGACACATAGATGATTTCAGCTTCATAGAATCGGCCGGCAGTTGGTCGCCCGACAGCAAGCAGTTTGCCTTTGTGGCTTTTAGCAAGGGGCGCAACGTGCTGCTCATCATAGACCCCTTCGCCGGAAAAATCCTGCGCGAAATAGCCATCGAAAAGCTGCCCGCCTTCTCCAATCCCGCCTGGTCTCCCGACGGAAAATACATCCTGCTCACAGGCCTCCGGGAAGGACAGGTGGACCTCTACCTCTACAACCTCAAAAAAGACAAACTCACGCAACTCACCGACGACCCCTATGCCGAAATGCTGCCCTCCTGGGCGCCCGATGGTCTCTCCATAGCCTTCTCCACCGACAAAGAAAGCATCCTCAACGGCAGAAACAAGGGCAAATGGTACTTCCAAATTCATCGCCTGGAATTGGCCGAAGGCAAGGAGTCTCCGGAGCCCGCTGTCGAACACGCCCTCCAAATCTTCCCGGGAGCCAACAACCTCAATCCCGTCTTCGACGCAGAAGGAAACCTCTACTTCCTCTCCGATCGCGACGGCTATCGCCAGTTGTACTACCTCGACCTTCAGCAGGGCAAGGTCTTTCAAATGACCGAGTCGCTAACCGGCATCAGCGGCCTCACGCCTTATGCCCCGGCCATTTCGGCCTCGCGCAGCACCAAGCGCCCGCGCCTGGTCTATACCCATTACTACAACAACAAATACGAAATTTACCAGGCCCGCCCCGATGACTTCACACCCCGCATCGTCAATCCGGCAGAAGTGCAGCAAGAGGCCGGCTTCCTCTTTCACAGCAAGCCCATCGAGCAACACCTCGCCGATGCCCAATTGTTCGCCCTGGATTTGCTGCAAACACCCGTCCCGGTTGACTCCTTCAAAACCAAACCCTACAAACCCCGCTTTCGCCTCGACTACATCGGGGGCTCCGCAGGCGTGGGCGTAGCCAACACCAACTTCGGCAATGTTACCGGAGCAGCCGGAGGCATAGACCTGCTCTTCAGCGACATCCTCGGCAACAACCAGCTCTTCAGCAGCATCTCGCTCAACGGAGAAATCGCCGACTTCGCAGGCATCGCCTCTTGGATGAACCAAAAACACCGCCTCGGATGGGGCTTCACAGCCTCCCACGTGCCCTACCGCAGCGGCTCCTTCTACTACACGGGCATAGACACCCTCGTCCTCCCCCTCAACAACGGCCAGCAAATCCTCCTGCCGGCCGACCACTTCCAGTTCGACCTGCTGCGCACCTTCGAAGACAAAATCGGCGCCTTCGTGCAGTGGCCCTTCTCACAAACCCTCCGCTGGGAGGCCGGCGCGGCCTACTCTTTCTACTACAACAGCCTCACCCGATATCACTATTACTACGATGCCTTCGGTCAACTCCTCTACCAGGACCGCGAAAAACTCCGCGTAGAAGACAGCGGCCTCAACCTCTTCAAAGGCCAGATAGCCTCTTTCAACACGGCCCTCGTCGGAGACAACTCCTACTTCGGCATGGCATCGCCCATGGCCGGCTATCGCTTCCGCATAGGCATTGAGCAATACCTGACCGGATTCAATACCGATTTGCCCTTCAACTTCACCACCCTCACGGCAGATTTTCGCAAATACATCTTCCTCAAACCCATAGCCCTGGCCGGACGCATCGTCCACTACGGCCGCTATGGCAGGGACAGCGAAAGGCTCTATCCGCTTTTCCTCGGCTACCCCTGGTACATACGCGGCTACGGCTTCAACACCGCCAGCGAGCTGCTGCCTGCCAATGAGCTCTCGGTAGAAAGCCTCTTCGGCAGCAAAATCTTCCTCGCCAATGCCGAAATCCGCCTGCCCTTCACCGGCCCCGAGCAACTGGCGCTCATCAAATCCCGCTACCTCTTCACAGAGCTAACCCTTTTTGCCGATGCCGGCCTGGCCTGGTACAAATACAGCGAACTGGGCACCGTCAAACCCGGCGAAGGCGGCTTCCAACTCTCCGCCAAACCCTACACCAGCGTCGGCATCTCCATGCGCATCAACCTCTTCGGCGCCCTCATCCTCGAACCCTACTACGCCCGGCCGCTGCTCAAA
>WGBN01000117.1 GCA_015494245.1 Saprospiraceae bacterium
CTTAACCAAATAAAGTTTTCCACATTTATGCGCTTGTCGCCCATCTTTTGTCAACCTATATCATGGGACCCCACAACCCCTCCAACCGACAACAGACAACAGACAACCGACAACCGACAACCAAACTCAATGCCCCCTAAACTTCCTATACAAAGCCTTCTGCTTATCGTCTAAGACGATCTCTCTGCCGTCAATAAAGGCGTGAGTCACCTGATTGGTACGCATGTCCAAGGCATCGCCTTTGGAGAGGAAAAAGGTCGCAGGCCCGCCCACGCGCAGATAGCCGGCGCGGTCCTGAATGCCGAGGATGATAGCGGCATTTTGCGTAAGCGCCTGAACAGCGGCCTCATAAGGCAGGCCATGCGCTACGGCCTGACCGGCCACGAAACCCAGATTGCGGTCCTGCCAGCTCCAACTGCCGCCCTGACTGAAGCAGAACAAAATGCCCGCCTCCTGCAAAATGGCCGGCGTCTTAAAGGGCTGGGCTACATCGTCTTCGGGATAGGCAGGCAGGGCAAAAGTGGTACTCAAAATAACGGGAATGTCCTTTTCCTTCAGAAAGTCCGTAAGCAAATAAGCATCCCGCCCGCCGACGAGCACGGGGCGTATGCCAAATTCTTCGGCAAAAAGCACGCCTGCCATAATGGATTGGGCATCATCGGCATGGAGATAAAGATTTTGCCGGCCTTCAAACACCCCGCGCAGGGCTTCGAATTTGAGGTTCTTTTCTACAGGAGATTCCTTCCGTAAATAAGCCTGAGCTTCTAACATAAAGCGACGTAGCTCATCTAATTTTTTGCCGTAGTTTTTGTCTTCTTCTACCTGATGGGTGCGGAAATTGTAACTCATGCGTCGCGGCCAGTGCAGGTGTACGCCATCGTCCACGCGCACGGCGGCATCTTCCCAGTTCCAGGCATCTAATTGCACCACCGAGGAGGTGCCCGAAAGCACGCCACCCTCCGGACAAATCTGCGCCAACAGCACTCCATTGGCGCGAATGGTGGGCAGCACATCCGAGTCCGTATTGTAGGCAATCAGACTGCGCACATTGGGATTCATCTCGCCGACTTCCCGGTAATCGTTGGTGGCCCGCACCATGCTGATTTCCGTCAAACCCAAAGTGGTGTTGGGGGCGATAAAACCCGGATAAAGGTGCTGCCCATCGCCCTCAATGACGCGATAGCCCGGAAAGCCCCTGCCTACATTGATCTGAGAAATCATTTCTATCTTCCCGTCCCGCACGGCAATGAGCGCATTGGGAATCACATTCCCGTCTCCGAGATGAGCCGTTACGTTGGAAATCAAAATCGGCTGCACTTCAGCCGGAGCCGGTGCCGGAGGCTGAGCATATAAACCATTTGCATGAGTGCCGGGGCCCGTCAACTGCAGGCAGGGCAAAAGTCCTAAAAGGAGGGCCGCAAAAAAAACGATCTTTTTCATCTCAAATCAGTTGTGTGTACGAATGATGGCAGGTATGTCCTTCGCCTTTTTCGCAGGCAAAAGAGAGGCCAAAAGCCCGATAAAGATAACGGTAATTCCCACCAATACAAAATCCGACAGCCGCAACTGCACCGGATATGCGCTGACGACAAAGCCCTGAGGAATGGAAACCAGGCCGTTTTCCAAATGCGTATGCAGCAAATACAACACCACGGCAATCGCAAAACCCACCAGCAAACCCAACACGCTCATTAGCACGCCCTGCGAGAGAAAAATGCGCCGGATGAGCCCCTCATCAGCCCCCATGGCCTTGAGCATGGCGATGTCCCGCTTCTTCTCCAACACAATCATCCAAAGCGCACCTATCATGTTAAAAGCTACCAAAGCCATCGTCAAAGAGAGAATGGCATAACTCATCCATTTCTCAATGCGCAGCAATTTCAGAAAAGCCTCATCTTGCTCATAGCGGTCTTTGACCTCAAAATCCGGGCCCAACAGACGCTTAATCTCCTCCTTGAGCTGCTCCATATCAGCCTCGGGAGCCACGGCAATCTCAAGTGCACTGAGCTGCCCCTGCTTTTTTAACAGCTCCTGAACAAACCTCAAATCGGCCAACACATAGCGATTGTCAAAATCCTGTTGAATGGCAAAAGTGCCCACCGGATAGGTGAGCTTCTTACGGAAGGGCTGCTCTATGGCGCTGACCTTCTTCCGTCTCGGCATATAGACATAAAGCGGCGTGAGCGGATTGTCAATGTTGATGGAGAGCTTGTTGCGCATCCCTACGCCGGCTACTACGAGATTGCGACCGTCCTCTCCCCCTCTGAGCTGATAATGCCCCTCGCGCACAGTGGAGTCTATGCCTGTGATAAGGCGGTAGTTATCGTCCACGCCCTTTAAAATGCCAAAGGCCTGGCTGTTGCCGTATTCAAAAAAGGCGATTTCCTCCAGCGACTGAGAGACAAAAGCAATGCCCTCGAGCTCTTCGAGCTGCAACAGCAAACTGCTGTCCACGGCAAAAGTTTTGCCTTCCGCAGGCGTAACCTTAATGTCAGGATTAAAATTGCTGAAAAGCTGCATAATAAGGTCTTCAAAGCCATTGAAGACCGACATGACGAGAATCAGAGCCGCCGTGCCTATAGCCAGCCCCAGCTCCGCTACCCAGGTGATGATGTTGATGGCATGCGTGCGCTTGCGCGCAAACAAATATCGGAATGCAAACCGAAAGGGTAGTTTCATGAGTAAAAAAATTGCCTCCCGCTGCAAACGGCAGGGGAGGCAAATGTAAGGTTTCTTTACTTACTTTTCAGCAAATCGCGAATTTCAGCAAGCAATTTCTCCTCGGCAGAAGGCTCGGGCGGAGCTGCCGGAGCTTCTTCCTCTTTCTTTTGCGTCTTCTCATAAGCCTTAATCAGCATAAAGATCGCAAAAGCAATGATGATGAAATCAATAATCTTCTGAATAAACACGCCATAGCGCAGCAAAACCGCCTCTTTGATAACCTCCCCGTCAGCACCCATCTCCGCAGGCTGCAAGACAACAGCCAGCTTCGAAAAATCCACACCTCCGAGCAACATGCCAATCGGCGGCATGAGCACGTCTTTGGTAAATGAAGTGACAATGGCTCCAAAAGCCCCGGCAATGATGACGGCTACAGCCAACTCAAGCACATTGCCTTTGAGGATAAATGCTTTAAACTCCTTTAACATGGTCAAAATGATTTAGTGAACAATAGTTGGTTATTCCAAAAACAAAGCGATTTGGGCGACACAAGCCGCTCAAATCCCTGAATCAGGACGCTTGTTTTTCTCAAACATGGGGGCCGACAAAGTGTGTGGATATGCAAAGATAAGGAAAAAAAACTCATACTTTTGCATCCATGAGAGTAGTTATCCAACGGGCAAGCCGGGCAAGCCTCACTGCCGATGGCACCTTTCGGGGCCAAATGGAGTGGGGTCTGGTCGTCCTACTCGGCATCGCAGAAGGCGACACCGAAGAAGACGTACAATGGCTGGCGCGCAAAACAGCCCAATTGCGTATCTTCAACGACGAAAAAGGCGTGATGAACAAATCGGTGCTCGACATCGGAGGCAAAATCATGCTGGTCAGCCAGTTCACCCTGCACGCAAGCACGCGCAAGGGCAACCGCCCCTCCTACATCAAAGCCGCAGGCCACGAACTGGCCGTGCCACTTTATGAGGCTTTCGCCAAACGCCTTCGCGACGAGTACAAACTGGAAGTCATCACGGGCATCTTCGGCGCCCACATGGAAGTCTCCCTCACCAACGACGGCCCCGTCACCATCCTCATAGACTCTAAAGAAAAATGGTAAAATGACCCTGAAACAGGCCCAACAACTCGTGGACGAATGGATACAAACCATCGGCCAACGCTACTTCAACGAATTGACCAACACCGCCATACTCACCGAAGAAGTCGGCGAAGTCGCACGCCTCATGGCACGCCTCTACGGCGAACAATCCTTCAAAAAAAAAGAAGACGCCCAAACAGCCCCAACCCAACTGGCAGATGAAATGGCCGACGTCCTCTTCGTCCTCATCTGCCTCGCCAACCAAACAGGCATAGACCTCGAAAAAGCCCTCAAAAAAAATTTAGAAAAAAAGACCCGACGCGATGCCCGACGGCATGCGGAAAACCCTAAATTAAAAAAGAACAAATAAATTCAAATGGAAGTACATGAACCCAAAGCCCCGTGGGGCGGAAGCTGGACAGAGAAAAAACTCCAAGCCTTTATCAAATACGTAAAGGCCTACCTGACCATCATGAACAAGTACCCTTGGAAAACTATCTATTTTGACGGCTTTGCCGGTAGCGGAAACAGAACCGGTGAGACCTCGGACTTGGCCGTCCAATTGTCTATACTGCCCCAGGAAGAAAAGGTTTACCAAGGCGCTGCTGAACGAGTACTGGATATTGAGGGATACTCCTTCGACTTTTACTATTTCATTGACCAAGACAAAGGCGCTATTGATTCCTTGGAAGCTTACCTGAAAAGCCTGCCTCAAAGTAAAGGAAAAAACTTAAGGTTTCTTCAGGGAGACTGTAACGAATATTTAAACAAACTGGCACAGGCTTTAAAAAAAACACCTTCCTATGCTGCCTTGGTGTTCTTGGACCCCTTTGGCATGCAAATCAATTGGGATGCCATTTCTAATTTGAAAGACACCCGCTCCGATGTATGGATATTAGTTCCCACAGGAGTCATCATCAACCGCCTTTTAGACAGAAAAGGGGCACTGAAAAACATCAAAAAACTGGAACGCTTCTTTGGGATGGAAGAAACCGAAATCAGAGATTATTTTTATAGAATTGAAAAGAAACCCACGCTTTTCGGTGAAACAGAGACGAGTTTCAAAGTCACAAATGCCGTAGAACAAATCGCAAATCTGTACATCAAACGATTAGAAGAAGTCTGGAGCCACGTCAGCCCCACACCTTTACGCTTGCTCAACTCAAGAAATTTTCCTATCTTTCACTTTGTGTTTGCCTCCAACAACGCCACCGCCCTTAAAATTGCATCGCAAATCATTGATAAAAGCAAAAAACCATGACTCAATCCAGCATTGAATGGACAGAAATGACTTGGAACCCCACCACAGGCTGTGACAAAGTATCTGCCGGATGTAAATTTTGCTATGCCGAGGTAATGACCAGAAGACTCCAAGCTATGGGGTTGAAAAAATATCAAAATGGATTCAACATCCAAGTACATGAAGAAGAACTCTCAAAACCTTTCTCCTGGAAAAAGCCCAAAATGGTTTTTGTAAACTCCATGAGTGACTTGTTCCATAAAAAAGTACCTGTAAAATTTATCCAAAAGGTTTTTGAAGTAATGAGAAACAACCCCCAACATGTTTTTCAGATACTTACTAAACGAGCAGATATATTACAACGCTACGACCGCGAAGGCTTACTCAATTGGAGTCCTAATATATGGATGGGTGTATCCGTAGAAAATCAAAAAGTAACGAATCGCATTGATCTACTCAGAGAAACAAACGCAAAAATAAAGTTTTTGTCTTGCGAACCACTACTCGGCCCATTACCACAGCTAAATTTAAAAAACATAGACTGGGTCATCGTTGGCGGAGAAAGCGGGCATAAACCCAGAAAAATGAAGCCTGAGTGGGTATTAGATATCAAAGATCAATGCCAGGCAGCCCATGTACCTTTCTTCTTCAAACAATGGGGAGGCACTAATAAAAAGAAAAACGGTCGTCAATTGGAAGGCCGCACCTGGAATGAAATGCCCCGGTTTGAAAGCCTTACTTAAACGGCGATCTCTCCTGCTGCAAACTCACCAAACGCCGGGCATAATAAACGCTCATCCCCAATACCACCAAAGCCAGCAAGACCAGCCAGTCGTACAACTCGTACTCCAGAAAAAAATCGTAAAGACCGTGAATCAAAATAGACAACAACAAGCCCTTTAGCAAGCCCCATACCGCGTGCTTCCGCTCATCAAAACGAGCCAAACCCGCATAATAACCCTGAACAACACCAAAAGCCGCATGAGCAGGTACCGCAGTGAATGCGCGTACCAGAGTAGTCTCTATATCGTGCTTCCAGGCATAAGCGCCATTCTCAAAAGCAGCAAAACCCATGGCTATAAATACCGCATAGACAATGCCATCCATAGGCTCATTGAAAAAGGACGCCCTGTATGTCCACACGCCCAAAGGCAAAAACTTGCCAAACTCCTCTACAAAAGCCACAATCAAAAAGGCAAACAAAATCGTAGCCCAAAGATTGCCGGGATTCTCCAAACCTGACAAAGCCGCGTATTTCTCCAAATAGTAAACCGGTACCGCAATCAATACGCCCAATAAAAAGTGCAAGGCCAACACCACCCAATCCTCCTTCTCGTACTTGTCCAAATAGTACACGTACCAACACAACAGCAATGTCGGTACAATAGCTAAAACAAACTGAAAAATCTGTAGAAAAACACTCATGCAGGTTTCCTTTGCTTCTCCAAAGTTCGGGAATCCTGCTTAAACAAGGGCAACTCCATCGCCCAAATGACAAGCATGCGCCATAAAAATAGAAAGGGACCCCGAGAAGACCGACGTACCCCCCAGTGCCGGCACTTCTCAAAAGGTCCCTTGGAGACTTTCGCCTCCTTAATCGTTTGGTGCAAAAATAGACACACCTGCATATTCCAAAAGACTAAGCCTCTATATAAATCCAACAAAAAATAAAACTTTATTAAAAAGTGTGACATTTGAAGGTGCAGACATTTTGTCGCACGGCTCTGCCAAAAACGACAGAAAAAGCAGAAGAAGAACGCCAAAAAACAACTGGCACATCCTTTGAAGAAAAGCAATGGGGCTGCTCATACCCCAAAACAAAAAGATCTGAGCAGCTCAACAATTGCATGGAAACACAAAATCAAAAAACATGAGCAAAGGAACCATCTCCGTACAAACCGAAGACATCTTTCCGATCATCAAAAAGTTCCTCTACTCGGAGCACGAAATATTTCTGCGCGAACTGGTCGCCAACGCCACAGACGCCACTTCCAAAATAGAAACCCTGGCAAGACGCGGGGAGTACAAAGGCGAATTGGGCGACCTCACCATACAAGTCATCCTGAATCCCGAAGAACGCACCCTCACCATCCGGGACAAGGGCATTGGCATGAGCAAAGAAGAGGTAGAAAAGTACCTCAACCAGGTCGCTTTTTCCAGCGCCAAAGAATTCCTCGAAAAATACAAGGAAGATGCCCGTATCATCGGCAAATTCGGCCTCGGCTTCTACTCCGCTTTCATGGTGGCCGACAAAGTGGAAGTCATCACCAAATCTTATCGCGAAAAAGAACCCGCCGTCCGCTGGGTCTGTGAAGGCAAACCCGAGTACGAACTGGAAGAAACCACCAAAGAAGAACGAGGCACCGACGTCATCCTCCACCTCGGAGAAGATGGAGAAGAATTCCTGCAAAAAGCACGCGTAGAGGGCCTCCTCAAAAAGTACTGCAGCTTCCTGCCCTATCCCATCCAGTTCGGCACACGCAAAGAAAAGCAGGAAAAAGACGGCAAAGAGACAGAAGTCGAAGTACCCAACATCATCAACGATACCCACCCCATCTGGAAGAAAAAACCGACAGACTTAAGCGACGAAGACTACCTAAGCTTCTACCAAAAACTCTATCCCTACAGCGAGCCCCCGCTCTTCTGGATACACCTCAACGTGGACCATCCCTTCCACCTCACAGGCGTGCTGTACTTCCCCAAGCTCAGCAACAACATCGAAGCCCAGAAAAACAAAATACAACTCTACGTCAACCAGGTCTTCGTTACCGATGAAGTCTCCCAAATCATTCCGGAATTCCTTACCCTGCTCCACGGGGTCATAGACTCCCCCGACATCCCGCTCAACGTATCCCGCAGCTACCTCCAGGGCGACCCCAATGTGCGCAAAATCGCACGCCACATCACCAAAAAAGTAGCAGACAAACTCAAAGAGCTCTTCGTCAAAGAACGCGAAAACTTCGAGCAAAAATGGGAGGACATCAGCGTATTCATCAAATACGGCATGATCTCCGATGAGTACTTCTACGAAAAAGCCCTGGATTTTGCCCTCTTCAAAGACGTCAACGGCAAGTATTACACCCTCGAAGAACTCAAAGAAAAACTCAAAGACACTCAAACCGACAAACACGGCAAACTGGTACTGCTCTATACCAACAATCCCGAAAGCCAGCACCAACTGCTCGAAGCCTTGAAGTCATACGACTACACCATCCTCCTCATGAAGGACATCATTGACAACCACTTCATGCAACACATCGAATACAAGGATGACAAACTGACTTTCAAGCGCATAGACGCCGATACACCCGACAAACTCATCGAAAAAGATGAGCAGCGCGAGTCCGTACTCAGCGAAAAAGAGCAAAAAACCGTACAGAAAATTTTTGAAGAGGTCGCCGGCAGCAAGCAAAACCTCAGTGTACAACTCAACCCCCTCTCACCGGAAGAACCACCCGTACTCATCACACAACCCGAATTCATGCGCCGCATGAGCGAAATGCAGGCCCTGCAGGGCGGAGGCATGGATTTTCCCGAATTCCTCAACCTGGTCGTCAATACCAACCACCCCCTCATCGCCAAACTGCTGAAAAAACGCAAAGAAGGACGCAAGGAAATGGCCTCCTACCTCGTCAACCTCGCCCTGCTCAGTCAGCAAAAACTGAAAGGAGAAGACCTCTCGGCCTTCTTTAAACAGACCATAGATATGCTCAACAAATAAATGAAAAACGCTTCACACTCAAACCCGCAGCTCGCATTGCCAAAGCTCGCGGGTTTGTTTTTCCCGCAGGTCCTCCTGCAACTTCTTCCGCAAATTGCGCTTGCCGTTTTGCAAATAAGACTTCACCTGCTTCAGGCTGTACCCCGTCTCTAAAGCAATCTCCTTGTAAGTCTTCCCCTCAAAAAAGAAAAGCTCAATGCAAATGCGCTGAGAATCCTCCAACTCCCAAAGACGCTTGTGCAACACAAGTTGCAAATCCCCTTCAAAAGGGTGTACACTGTTCGTGGAAAACGACCCCACACAGTCCACGAATTCTGCACTTTTTCTCTCCTCCAAAACGCAGGGAAGCAGCCTCTCAGCAACTTTTTTGCGCTCACGCAAAAGGGCCAGGCTCTCATTTCTGATGGCTTTCGCCAAATACCCGTTCAGGTTTTTAACCTCCTCAGCACACTCCCTCCACTTCTCCATCAGGTTCAAAAACAAGGAACACAACACGTCTTTCGCATCCTCTTCGTCCTGCAAATATTTAAAGGCAAGCCCGTATAAATGGCCCTTGTATCGCTGAAATAAGGCCCCCATATAAATGGAATAACCGGTCAACTGGTACAGCCTGACCAGTTCTTCCCCGCTCATCATTTCCACCTCCCGCGATTTGCCGAAAGGCTCCATTTGTTTTCTCAAAGAATGTAGCGTACGCATCTGTAGTTTGGTTTGATACCCGAATATAAAATAAAACGGCTAACCCCACCTGTGCTATTACATCACGACACCCCACTCAAAAAGCAACAAAAAACATTGAACTTTTCTCCCCAAAGCCCGTTACCTTTGCAAATGCTCAAATCACTTCACAACCAACCTTATCATGAGCCTCTTCAAGAAATCAGATAAAAGC
>WGBN01000118.1 GCA_015494245.1 Saprospiraceae bacterium
TATAAGAGACAGCTGTTGGAGACGCTCTACCTCATGCCTTACGTAGATGTCATCCGGAAGTACTCAAAAGCAAAAATACTGTTGCGCTCGCACAACGTAGAGCACGAAATCTGGGAACGCATCGCTGCCAACGAACGCAACTTTTTGAAGCGGCGCTACCTCGAAGTGCTCGCCCGCCGTCTCAAAATTTACGAATTGGAGCAGCTGCACCGGGCTGATATGCTGCTGCCCATTTCCGGTCGCGACCTGCTGCGCTTCAAAGAGCTGGGGTATGAGGGGCCCGTCATGATGCTGCCCATCGGTCTGGAAATGGAGTGCTATCAACCCGATTACGCCTCCTTTGAGCGACCGGCTTCCATCTCTTTTATCGGCTCTTTGGACTGGCTGCCCAACCTCGAGGGCCTGGAGTGGTTTCTCAGGGAAGTCTGGCCGGAGGTGCAGCGAAAAAATCCCGCTTTTACCTTTCACGTGGCAGGCCGGCACATGCCCGCCCAGTTGAAGCGCCGCCGCTTGCCGGGTGTCCACTGGCATGGTGAGGTCGAAGATGCCCGCGCCTTCATCAACGCCCACAGCCTGATGGTGGTACCGCTCTTTTCGGGCAGCGGCATGAGGGTGAAAATCCTCGAAGGCATGGCCCTGGGCAAGGTGGTTTTGACGACCACCATGGGCCTCGAAGGCATCCTGGCGCAAAACGGCCAGGAAGTACTGGTGGCAGATTCGGCCAAAGCTTTTGTGCAAGCCATAGAATTTTGTCTGAATCATCCCCGCCAAATGCTGGAAATTGGCCATAAGGCGCGTACCTTTGCGCGGCAACACTTCGACAGCAAGAGCATGGCAGAAGCCCTGTTGAAAACGGTGTCGAAGGAAGTCGTGCAACCGCTTGTATGAAATCGCCTTTTCGTGAATGGAAGCTTTGTTTTCTTGACCTTATTTTGGCTGGGCATTCTTGCCACGCTTTACTCCTATGTGCTGTATCCGGCGCTCATAGACCTGCTGGCCCGCGACAAGCGCTTTTGGCCCGAGCACTGGCCTGAAGGTCGCCCCCTGCCGCGCGTAACCCTCCTCATGGCCGTCCACAATGAAGAGGCCGTCTTGCCCGATAAGTTTGCCCGCCTCGATGAGTTGGATTATCCCCCTGAGCTGTTGCACATTTACATTGGCTCGGATGCTTCTACAGATGCCACGAATGCGCTTTCGGAGGCCTATGCTGCAGAGCGCGGGCAGGTGCGATTTTTTGCCTTTCGGCAAAGGAGGGGCAAGGCTTCGATTTTGAACGATTTGGCGAAAGCCGCCATAGCGGATTGCCCTGCCGGCCCGCAGCACATTTTTCTCATCACCGATGCCAATGTCATGCCCGAGCCCAATGCCGTGCGCGAATTGGTGGCCACTTATGCCCATCCGGAGATCGGTTTGGCGGAAGCCCGGCTCATTCCCCTCGGCCGGCGCTACGACGGCATTTCCCGCTCGGAGCGGGAGTACATACGCAGGGAAGCCCGCCTGAAGTATCGCGAGGGGCTGCTCGGTGGCGTCATGGCCGGCCCCTTTGGCGGTTGGTACAGCCTGCGCAGCGATTTTTTCTGTCCCATCCCCCCGCATCATCTGGTGGACGATTTCTACCTCGCCATGTGTGTGTTCGAGCGCGGCGGCAAGGCCGTAGCCAATTTGGATGCGCGGGTTTACGAGACGGTTTCCCACGAGATAGGCGAGGAGTTTAAGCGCAAGCTGCGCATCGGGGCGGGCAATTACCAAAACCTCTTTCGCTTTTGGCGGATGTGGTTTCCGCCCTTCAACCTGAGGGCCTGGGTGTTGTTTTCCCACAAGGTGCTGCGTTGGTTGATACCTCTTTTGCTGCTGCTGTCTTTTGCCTCTGCTGTGGTTTTGTGGTGGATGGGCATGAGTCTGTACGGCTGGGCTGCCTTGGGTATGTTGCTGCTCTTTGCAGGTCTTCCGCTCCTCGATATGCTTTTGAACGCTCTGGGCATTCACGTGTTGCTATTGCGGAATGTGCATTATTTCACCGCCATGAATGCAGCCCTGTTGCTCGGTTTTTTGCGTTACCTTCGCGGCATCAAGCAGGGCGTTTGGCAGCCAACCAAAAGAATATGAACAAGCCGGTAAACCACATGCAAGAAGAGACCATCAAGTTGAATACCGTTGAAGAAGCGCTCGAAGACCTCCGGGCCGGAAAGATCATCATCGTCGTAGATGACGAAGATCGCGAAAACGAAGGAGATTTCGTCTGTGCCGCCGATTTGGTAACGCCCGAGATCGTCAACTTCATGACCAAGTACGGGCGGGGGCTGATCTGCCTGCCATTGGAAGAGCAGCGGGCCCGCGAGCTGGGCTTTAAGCGTATGGTGGACGACAACACGGCTCTGCACGAAACGGCCTTTACCGTTTCGGTGGATTACAAATTGGAAGGCTGCACCACCGGCATCTCCACCTACGACCGTGCCACCTGCATCCGCGCCGTGACCAAGCCGGAGAGCAAGGCAGAGCACTTCGCACGTCCGGGGCACATTTTCCCGCTCATGGCCAAGCCCGGAGGCGTTTTGCGCCGCACCGGACATACCGAAGCTGCCGTGGATTTGATGCGTCTGGCGGGGCTTTATCCCGCCGGCGTCCTGGTCGAAATTCTCAATGAGGATGGCAGCATGGCGCGTCTGCCCCAGTTGGTGGAAATTGCCCGCAAACACGGGCTCAAGATCATCAGCATAGCCGATTTGGTGGCCTACCGCATGAAAAACGAACGCCTCGTTACGCAGGAACTGAGCGGGGAGGTAGATACGCCTTTCGGCAAATTTGAGCTCTTGCTGTACTCCCAAAAACTCAACGGAGACCTGCACTTCGCTCTGCGCCTCGGCAGCTGGGAGGAAGAAGAACCCGTGCTCGTAAGAGTAGAGTCTTCACCCACAGCCAAAAACCCCGTGCTGTCCATGCTCAACGGCGCCGACTACCGCATGAGGGAAAGCCTGAGGCGCATAGCTGAAGAGGGCAGGGGGGTCTATCTCTTTATTCAGCAAAGCGAAAAAAAAGTGGATGTGCTGGAATGTGCCCGCCGCTTTCTGGAAAAAAGCGAAGCAACGCAAAACCCGCAACAGCCTGCGCCCTATGAGCATGCTCAGCGCGATTTGGGCATAGGAGCCCAGATTTTGCGAAGCCTCGGCCTGCGAAAAATGCGCCTGCTTACCACCGACCCCAACCGCCGCCGCCTCGGCCTCGAAGGCTATGGCCTGGAAATTGTGGAATGTATAGAAATCCCCGAGCGGGGCGTTTTGTAAGCCAATCCCACACCTATGAAAAGAATCATCTTACTCACCCTCCTGGTCCTGCTTGCCGGATTCGGCATCTGGGGCTATCAGAAATACAGAGATTACCTCCAACCCAATGTGCCCCGCGAGCTGAAAGACAGCATCCTGCTCATCCCTACCGGCAGCACCTTTGAAGAAGTGCGCGATCTGTTATACGAGGGAGGTTTCCTTCGAGACACAGCCTCCTTCAGGCGCGTGGCCGAAAAACTGAAATACAAGCGCAAGACCATGCGCGCCGGCCGCTTCGAGATTCAGCCCGGCTGGACCAACCTGGAGCTGGTGCGCCACCTGCGCAACGGAAAACAAAGTCCGGTAAACGTCGTCATCACTGCCGAGGCCCGCCTGCCGGAGGATGTAGCCGTCAAAGTCGCCTCCTTCATAGAGCCCACCGCCGAAGAAATGAAGCAGGCCTTTGAAAACGACTCCCTCATCAAAGCCCTCGGCTTTGAGCCGGAGACCTTCATCAGCCTCTTCATCCCCAATACCTATGAGTTCTTCTGGAACACCTCCCCCGAAGCCTTTTTACAGCGCATGAAAAAGGAGCACGACCGCTTCTGGAAAATGAACGACCGTCTCGGCAAAGCCCGCAAACTCGGCCTCACCCCCGAAGAAGTCTATACCCTGGCCTCCATCGTAGAGCGCGAAACCAATCGCAACGAAGAAAAAAAACGCATCGCCGGCGTCTATCTCAACCGCCTGAAAAAAGGCATCAAACTCCAGGCCGACCCCACCGCCGTCTTCGCCCGCCGCGACTTCACCACCTCCCGCGTAACGAATTACCACACCAAATACGACTCCCCCTACAATACCTACATGTATGAAGGCCTCCCCCCGGGCCCCATCAGCATGGCCTCCATCGCCAGCATAGACGCCGTGCTTAACCCCGAAAAACACGACTACATCTTCTTCTGCGCCAAAGGCGATGGCAGCGGCCTGCACAACTTCGCCAAAACCCTCAGGGGGCACAATAAGAACATCCGCATTTACAAGAGGAATTTGAGGGGGAGGTAGGGGGAGACCTATGTGTTTGTCTGTTTTTTTAGTGTTTGGTGCTTTTTGGTTTACTGTTTACCGTTTGCCGTTTACAGTTGGTTTAGTGTTTAGCGTTTAGTGTGTTTCGTTGGTTTGTTGTTTAGTAAGGTGGTCGTGACGAACGTGACAATCGTGACGCGTGACAGACGTAAGCAGTTTAACCCCAAATAAAAATCTGTGAAATCCTATAATCTGTGTAATCTGTGATTCTGACGATGAGCGTGTAGAGCGTCACGTTCGTCACGATTGTCACGTTCGTCACGTTCGTCACGTTTTTTAGTATCTTTGCCCATCACCAAAGACCAATAGCATGAGGTATTTTGTTTTTTTCCGTTTTGTTTTGATTTTTCTGGGTGTAGGTTTAGGTATTTCGGCTTTGCAGGCGCAGCAGAGGCGTATTTTGCATCAGACTTTTGATGTTACGGGTATTGATGAGATTCACCTTGACATTTATGGGGAGGTGGAGTTGGTATCTTGGTCGGGTTCTAAGATTATGAGTGAGACTACGGTGGAGTTGGCGGGAGCTCCGAAGCATGTGTTGGAGTTTTTTGTCAAGGAGAAGAAGCGCTATGACATTGAGGAAATTCTCGGCGCTGATTTTTACGTTTTGCAATCGGTGGAGAAGGAGCACAGGGAGATTTCCTACAAAGGGGTTACTTGTGAGGAGAAGGTTCGCGTGCGTTTGTTTATTCCGGAGGATTTTGAGATTTTGGAGGGGGGTACGGTGCTGAGGCGAAAATAAAAAGGGCGTGCCGGCCGGCACGCCCTTTCGTTTTGCGAAAGCTGATTTACAGCTCTTTTTTGCAGAGATAGAAATCAATGCGCTCGCAACTGGTGTCTTGGAGGCGTTGTTCCATTTCTTCGACCGTTTTGGGCGGAGGTACGATGACTTTTTCGCCTTTTCTCCAGTTGAGCGGCATGGCCACTTTGTGTTTGTCGGAAGTTTGGAGGGCTTCCAGTACGCGGATGATCTCATCCATGTTGCGGCCCACGTTGAGCGGGTAGTACATGATGAGGCGGATTTTCTTTTCGGGGTCTATGAAAAAGACCGCGCGCACGGCAGCCGTTTCGCTTTCGTTGGGTTGCAACATGCCGTAGAGCTTGGCGACCTTCATGTCGAGGTCGGCGATGATGGGGAAGTTGAATTCGACGCCCGTCTTTTCGCGCACGTTGTTGACCCAGGCGAGGTGTGAGTGGATGCTGTCAATGCTCAGGCCGATGAGTTCGGTATTCAGGGCATCGAAAGTGGCTTTGTTTTGGGCAAAGCCGCTCAGCTCGGTGGTACATACCGGCGTGAAATCTGCCGGGTGTGAAAAGAGGATGACCCACTTGCCCTTCCCGTATTCTGAGAATTTGATGGGGCCAAAGGTGGTCATGGCCTCGAAATCGGGAGCTGCATCGCCTATGCGAGGCATCGGATTAAAGGTCTGCTCTTGTATTTCCATGTTTGTCGTGTTTTGTTTGTGAGAAAAAAATCAGTACTTAAACTTCACCCTCTAAACACTTTTTGCTCTCGCGGAGTTTTGCAGGTGGAGATAAGAAAAATCTATGAAGCATAGATTTCTTTTGGGGCTTAATGAACCATATAGTGACTTACCACAAAATTTTACAAAGACATTGCAGCTCGAAAGCTTAAAAAAGACTATATTCGGCTTTCAATTGAATGGCTTATGAAGTATTTACCCATCCTTGTTGTTTTGTTGTACTCCTGTGGCATGCCCTCGGCGGGGCATTTGAGCCGTGGGAGCGAGGGCGTCGTCTTGGAGGAACCGGATTACAGCCGGCCGGATGCCTGGGCGGCTTTGCCTTTCAGGGAAGATGCGGCTGACAAGACGCCGGGCTCTTTAAAGGACCGTCAGGCTGAGGCCCGGGCCGATGTGTTTTACATCTACCCAACCATTTACGTGGGGAGAGGGAAGTTGTGGAATGCCGATGTCTATGATGAGCAAATGAACAGAAAAATAGACAGCAGTGCCATCAAGTACCAGGCCAGTCTTTTTAATGGCGTGGGGCGGGTCTTTTCTCCCCGCTATCGCCAGGCCCATTTGCGGGCTTTTTACACAGATGCGGATAATGAAGATGCCAGAGAGGCTCTGAAGTTGGCTTATGCTGATGTGGTAAAGGCTTTTACTTACTATTTGGAGCACTACAATCAGGGGCGCCCCATCATCATTGCGGGACACAGCCAGGGGGCTTTGATGAGCATGTGGTTGCTAAGGGATTTTTTTGACGGCAAGCCCTTGCGCAAGCAGTTGGTGGCAGCCTACCTTGCAGGCTGGCCGGTGAAGAAAGACCAATACGAGACCATTCCCGTCTGCGAAAGGCCGGAGCAAACGGGCTGCTTCTGCAGTTGGCGGAGTTTTCGCTATGGCTATGTGCCTCGCAAATTTCCTCTGGGCGATACCATTGCCGTCGTGAATCCCCTGAGTTGGCAGACGGATGAATCCTATGTGCCCGCCTCTGAGAGCAAGGGCAGTGTGTTGCGCGATTTTGAGACCATTTATCCGGGCATAGCCGATGCGCAGATTGTGAATGGCATTTTGTGGCTGCACAAACCCAAATTTCCGGGCAGCATTTTTGTCGTGCGCCGCAATTATCACGTGGCTGATTTTAACTTTTTCTACCTCGATGTGCGGGAGAATGCCCGTCGCCGGGTAGAGGCTTTTTTGGAATGAATCATGCAAAGACCTCTGGCAGAACGCATGCGCCCGACCTCTCTTGAGGGCTATGTCGGGCAGGAACACCTCACCGGCCCCGAGGGCATTTTGCGGCGGGCTTTACAGAAGGGTGCGCATTTGCCCTCCTTCATTTTGTGGGGCCCGCCCGGCACGGGGAAGACGACTTTGGCGACCATCATCGCCCATCAGTTGCAGCGCCCTTTTTTGAGTTTGAATGCCGTGCATTCGGGTGTGAAAGACATTCGCGAGGCCATCCAAAAAGCTCAAAAACAGCAGTTTTTCGACCGGGCAGGGCCAATCCTGTTTATTGATGAGATTCACCGCTTCAGCAAGTCGCAGCAGGATGCTCTGCTCAGTGCTGTGGAGAAAGGCATCATCACCCTCATCGGCGCTACTACGGAAAATCCCTCTTTTGAGGTCATTTCACCTCTGCTATCGCGTTGTCAGGTCTATACCCTCAACGCTTTGGACAGGGAAGCCCTGGAGTTGCTGGCCCGGCGCGCACTCGAACAGGATGACATTTTGCGAAAGCTGAATATCGAACTGCGCGAAACCAACGCCCTTTTCCGCCTTTCCGGAGGGGATGCCCGAAAGTTGTACAATCTGTTGGAACTCAGTGCCGAGCAATGTGAAGAGGGCGAAAAGCTCGTCATTACCGATGAGCTCATCTCGCGTCTGGCACATCGCTATGTGGGGCGTTATGACAAGGGCGGCGAGCAACACTACGACCTGGCTTCGGCTTTCATCAAGTCCATACGCGGCTCTGACCCCAATGCTGCGCTTTACTGGCTGGCGCGCATGTTAGAGGGAGGGGAGGATGTGAAATTCATTGCCCGTCGCCTGGTGATTTCTGCTTCTGAAGACATCGGCCTGGCCAACCCCAATGCCCTGCTCATGGCAACTCAGGCGTTTCAGGCCGTGCAGATGATTGGCATGCCCGAGGCCCGCATCATCCTTTCAGAAGCGACCATTTACCTGGCCACTTCGCCCAAGAGCAATTCCGCTTATCTGGCCATTGACAAGGCTTTGGATGCCGTCCGCTCAGGTGATGACCCGCCGGTGCCATTGGCTTTGCGCAATGCTCCGACCAAGCTGATGAAGCAATTGGGCTACGGGAAAGACTACCGCTATGCCCATCAGTACGAAGGTCATTTCGTCGAAGCCGACTACCTGCCCGAAGCGCTCAAAGACGCCGTCTTCTACGAACCGGCCGACAACCCCCATGAAAATAAAATCCTCGAACGCCTGAAGCGCTGGTGGAAGAAGAAGTATGGCAAGGGCCAATGAGAGCTATAGGTGAAAGCTTGGTTAAGTTGGCATTCCCCAAAAAAACGTATCTTTGCGGATGATGCTCAACTCATTTTTTAGGGCATGGGTTTGTGTTGTGTCTCTTGTGAAAAAGTAGCTTTTCATTATGGCAGAAAAGACGGTTCGTTATACCGAAGAAAACATCATATCCTTAGACTGGAAGGAGCATATCCGCATGAGGCCGGGTATGTACATCGGGAAGTTGGGCGATGGCACAGCTCCCGATGACGGCATTTACGTCTTGCTCAAAGAGGTTCTGGACAACTCCATAGACGAATACGTCATGGGCTATGGACGGGAGATCGTCGTTAAGCTCAGCAAAGACGGCACTTTGGAAGTGCGCGACTACGGCCGCGGCATTCCGCTGGGTAAAGTGGTGGAGTGTGTCTCCAAAATCAATACCGGCGGTAAGTATGATTCCAAGGCCTTTAAGAAATCGGTGGGTCTCAACGGCGTGGGTACCAAGGCCGTGAATGCCCTGTCCAGTCGTTTTGTGGTGAAATCGGTGCGCGACGGGAAGATGAAGGTGGCTGAGTTTGAGCGCGGGGAGAAGATTAAGGAACACCGTTTAGCAAAGACCAAAGAAGCCAATGGAACGACCGTCATTTTCACTCCTGATGAAGAGATTTTTCCCAATTACAGTTTCCGGGAGCAGTACATCGAGGATCAGCTTTGGAATTACGCCTATCTGAATGCGGGTTTGAAGCTGCGCTTCAACGGCAAGCTGATCCATTCGCGCCACGGTCTGAAGGATTTGCTCGAGCGCAAGACGGCCAATGAGCAGTTGCGCTATCCCATCATCCACCTGAAGGGAGATGATGTGGAAGTAGCCATTACCCACGGCCAGCATTACGGAGAGCAATACTATTCTTTTGTGAACGGCCAGTACACCACCCAGGGCGGTACGCATCTGGCTGCTTTTAAAGAGGCCTTCGTCAAGACGGTGCGCGAGTTTTACAACAAGAACTACGATGCCCGCGACATTCGCGCCTCCATCATCGCTGCCGTCAGCTTGCGGGTGGAGGAGCCGGTTTTTGAATCGCAAACCAAAACCAAGCTGGGCTCAGTGGACATGGGCCCGGGAGGTCCGAGCATTCGCGCTTTTATGACGGATTTCCTCAAGCGTCATCTCGACAATTTTCTGCACAAAAACAAGGAGACGGCTGCAGCGCTGCAAAAGCGCATTTTGCAGTCGGAACGGGAGCGCAAGGAAATTGCCGGCATCAAAAAGCTGGCCAATCAGCGCGCCAAGAAAGCCAATCTGCACAACAAAAAACTGCGCGACTGCCGCCTGCACTTCAACGATACCGGCCGCAACAGCAAGGAGGAAGACCGCCTGAAAACCACCCTCTTTATTACCGAAGGGGACTCTGCCAGCGGCTCCATCACCAAAGCGCGCGATGTGCAGACTCAGGCCGTTTTCAGCCTGCGGGGCAAGCCGCTCAATTGCTATGGGCTGAGCCGCAAGGTGGTCTATCAAAATGAGGAGTTCAATCTCCTCCAGCACGCCCTCAACATAGAGGATGGTCTCGACGGCCTGCGCTACAATCGCGTCGTCATCGCTACGGATGCCGATGTGGACGGCATGCACATACGCTTGCTGTTGCTGACTTTCTTCCTGCAGTTCTTTCCCGATCTGGTGCGCGAAGGGCATCTCTACATCCTCGAAACGCCCCTCTTTCGCGTGCGCGACAAGCAGCAGACTTTCTACTGCTACTCCGAATCCGAAAAACAGGCAGCCATAGAACAACTCAAGGGCAAGCCGGAAATCACCCGCTTTAAGGGGCTGGGGGAAATCTCCCCCTCGGAGTTTGGAGATTTCATTGGAGAGAACATCCGTTTGGAGCCGGTGCTGCTGAGGGAGCATACTCAATTAGATGAAGTGTTGGCTTATTACATGGGTAAAAACACTCCGGCCCGTCAGACGTTTATTATTGAGAACCTGAGACTTGAAAAAGAAGGCGCATGGATTTTTTAAAGGATTTGTTCTTTTTGGAAGGAGATGAATTTAGTGGAGAAGGCGGCATGGCGTCCATCTTTTCCATGGAACAGGAAGACGAAACGGCAGAAGGGGAGAAGTACCCCAAGAAACTACCCATTCTGGTTGTTCGCAATACCGTTTTATTTCCCGGAGTCATCATCCCCATCAATGTAGGGCGGCCACGCTCTTTGGAGGCCATTCAGAAGGCCTACCAAATGGAAGGCCGCTATGTGGCTGTGCTTGCGCAAATGGAAAGCAGCATAGAGCGCCCGGAATTGGACGACATTTATCGCGTGGGTACCATAGCCCGCATCTTGAAGATCATCCATTTGCCGGACGGCACCTCGACGGCTGTTTTGCAGGGGCGTCGCCGCTTTCGGCTGGTGGAGCTGACCAAAGAAATTCCCTATCTCGAGGGCAAAGTTGTGGCTTTGCCTCATGAAAAGGTCAAGAACAAGGTAATGCTGAAGGCCATGGTGTCCAGCATCCTGGATGAGATGGCGGAGATCGTAGAGCTTTCGCCTCACATTCCGCCCGAGGCTATGGCCATGTTGCAAAACATTACCAACCACCGCTTTTTGCTCAATTTCCTGGCTTCCAATTTCGTAGATGCCAAGGTGTCCGAAAAGCAGGCACTGCTGGAAATGAACGATATGGAGGCCAAGGCCAAAAGGATACTCGAAGCCCTTCGCGGCCAGTTGCAGGTTCTGGAAATCAAAGACCAGATTGAAAGCAAGGTGCGTTCGGACATCGAGAAGCAGCAGCGCGATTATTTCCTCAATCAGCAGCTCAAAACCATTCAGGAAGAGCTGGGGCAGGACCCGCAAACCGAGGCCGTACAGCGCTTGCGCGAACGCGCCGAAAAGAAAGACTGGCCGGAGTATGTCGCCAAGCATTTCGAGCGGGAGCTCAATCGCCTGCTCCGCATGAATCCGCAGATTCCGGACTATTCCATACAGCTCAATTACCTGGAGTTTATCCTCGACCTGCCCTGGAATACCTACTCCCAGGACAATTTTGACCTCCGCAAGGTCAAGGAAGTGCTGGACTCCGACCACTATGGCCTGGAGAAAGTCAAGGAGCGCATTCTGGAACATCTGGCAGTCTTGAAGTTGAAAGGCGATATGAAGGCGCCCATTCTTTGCCTGGTGGGCCCTCCGGGTGTGGGAAAAACCTCGCTGGGCCGCTCGGTTGCGCGGGCTTTGAACCGCAGTTTTATACGCATGTCTCTGGGTGGCTTGCACGACGAGTCGGAAATACGCGGGCATCGCAAGACGTATATCGGAGCCATGCCCGGCCGCATTTTGCAGAGCATCAAAAAGGCGGGGACTTCCAATCCCGTCTTTATTCTGGACGAGATAGACAAGGTGGGGAAAACCTTTAGAGGCGACCCTTCTTCGGCTCTGCTCGAGGTGCTGGACCCCGAGCAAAATACCTCCTTTTACGACAACTACTTAGAGCTGGAGTACGACCTTTCCAAGGTGCTGTTCATCGCTACGGCCAATAGCCTGGGGTCTATCCAACCGGCCCTGCGCGACCGTATGGAGATCATCTGGATCAGCGGTTACTCCACCGAAGAAAAAGTGCAAATTGCCCGTCGCCACCTCATCCCCAAGCAACGCGAAAACCACGGCTTAAAAGCCAAGCAGGTCAACATTACAACTCCGGCTATCAGGGCCATCATACGCAGCTATACGCGGGAATCAGGCGTGCGCAATTTAGACCGGCTCATCGCTGCGGTGATGCGTTATGTGGCCAAAAAAGTGGCTATGAAGGAGTCTTACGACAAATCCATCAAGCCGCAACAGCTCAAGGAAATTCTCGGCGCTCCCCGCTATATCAATGACGAGTACATCGCCATTGAAGAACCCGGCGTGGCCATTGGCCTGGCGTGGACCAGCGTGGGAGGCGAAATCTTTGTCATTGAGGTCAGTCTCAGCAAGGGACGTGGCCGGCTCACCCTTACGGGAAATTTGGGGAATGTGATGAAGGAATCGGCCACTACTGCTTTGAGTTACCTCAAGGCCCATTGCGATGAGCTCGACATTCCCTACGAGTTGTTCGACAAGAGGGACATCCACATCCACATCCCCGAAGGGGCCATCCCGAAAGAAGGCCCCTCTGCCGGCATTGCTCTGCTGACGGCCCTGACCTCGGCTTTTACCGGACGCAAATTGCGGCCCTATGTGGCTATGACCGGAGAGATTACCCTGCTCGGCCGCGTACTTCCTGTGGGCGGTATCAAAGAGAAAATTCTCGCCGCCAAACGCTCGGGCATTAAGGAGGTCATCCTTTGCAAAGAGAATCAGAAAGACATCGAAGAGATCAAGCCCGAGTACATCAAAGGGGTAAAGTTTCACTATGTGGAGCGGGCCGAAGAGGTGTTGGCTCTCGCTTTGCGCAAACGGAGGGGCCGCAAGAAGAAAAAGGCAGATACAACGAAAAAGGAGAAGTAGGGGTCGTTATACTCAAAGAAGGTGATTTGGGCAGCGCAAGCCGCCCAATGCAATATGACTCAACCGTTTTTTATGCAAGTTTTTTCCATAAAGATTTTTTTCGTGTTGACGCTGTTGGTGTCGGCTCACATCTCATGGGCTCAACAGCGACCCCGCCCTCTGCAGCTCAGTGGCCTGGTGCTGGATGGCACGGAAGATCGTCTGTTGCCGGTGGGCTATGCCAATATTTACGTCATGGGCAAAGGGCGTGGCACTTACAGCGACTACAACGGCTTTTTTTCTCTCGTGGTGGAGCGGGGCGATTCTCTGGAATTTTCGGCCATAGGTTATAAGACCGTTTATTTTGTGGTGCCCGATTCCATGTCGGATGACCGCTACTCCATGGTACAACTGATGACGGAGGACACCGTCAACCTGCCCACTGCTGTGGTTTTTCCCTGGCCCAGCAAGGAGCATTTTAAGCTGGAGTTTCTCGCCATGGATGTCTCGGCCGAAATGCAGGAACGCGCCATGCGCAACCTGGCCAACGAGCGCTTGCGCGACATGCAGGTCGGCGTGCAAATGGATGCCAACGAAAACGCCGACTACTACCTGCGTCAACAGGCTAACAGGAATTACTACATCGGCCAGACGCCCCCCATGAACATTTTCAACCCCCTGGCGTGGAAGGAGTTTTTCGACGCCTGGAAGCGGGGAGACTTTAAGAAAAAAGGCAATCGGTGAAGCGCGAAACCAGGGTGGCCTCGGTAGAAGAACTTCCCCTTTTGGCCCGGGAGCTGATAGCATTTGCCGAAAGGCAACACATCAAAAATATTTTCTTTTACGGCGACCTCGGTTCGGGGAAAACCACCTTCATACAGCACCTTTGTCGCGAACTGGGCTGTGTGGACGTGGTGAGCAGCCCTACCTTTGCTCTCATCAATGAATACGCATGCAGCGGAGGAAAGCCCGTCTATCACATGGACCTCTACCGCCTGAAGAGTGCGGAAGAAGCCCGCGATATCGGTGTGGAGGAATATTTGTTTGAGGATGCTTATTGCTTCGTGGAGTGGCCTGAGTTGATTGAGCATTTGGCGCAAGCCGGTGAAGCGCTGAAAATCGGTATAGAGATTATGCCTGATTCTACCCGAAAATTTGTACTTTTGTAGCGCTTGAATGGCCTTTTAACTCTTCCGCTATGAGCGACCCGAAAAAAAAAGTACCGGTTCCGGAATCTCTGCTCGCTTCTTACTACGAAACTCAGCCGGAAAGACTGGCTGTGGAGGAA
>WGBN01000119.1 GCA_015494245.1 Saprospiraceae bacterium
CTCCAACAGGACTACATCAAATTGTTCTTCTTGCAGCCATTTCTTTAGCCTTTCGGCAAATGCAGGAGCGACAAAGCGGCGGATGTGATAGGACTCCCGCGAAAAGATGAGGTTGTGCAAGGCCTGCAGGGGTTTGATGCGGTTGTCCACCGGCACCTTATCCACCTTGGCGTAATGGCTGAGGGCTTGGGGCAGGGCGTTTTGTTCAAAGCGGTGTTTAATGGTATTCATGGCGAGCAGGCTCAGCTCGGCGCCTTGCTTGCTCAAGGCCTTGCTCAGATGCGTAACCGCTACGGACTCCCCGTCGCGCGCCGGCCAGGGGAATTTCTTACAAAGTTGAAGTATTCTCATTGCGGGTTTTTGTTCGCCTTCTTACTTGGAGTCATCGCCTTTTTTCCAGAGATTGTCGTCGGGATTGATGTCAGCTATGCGGCCGGCGGGGCCCAGTTCGATAGAAAGGATTTTCTTGGTTTTCACCGGAATTTCAAAGGAGTAAGAGGGGTGCGTCCAGGGCCAGTCGGGCAAGACTTCCCAGCGGGTGCCTTTGGGGTCTTCGGTTTTTTCGCCGACCATCATGCGCAGGGGGATGGTATAGCGCAGGGTTTTGCCCTTTTTGAGGTGAACGATTACATCCATAGGCATGGGCATGGGCTTTTGGCGTTTGAGCTCAATCCTGGTATTTTTTTTGCCGGAAGGCAAAACAGAAGCGATGCTGTAATCCAGGGGTTTGGTAGAAGCAATCCAATATTGCCAATACCAGTCCAGCTCCATATCGCTCTCCTTTTCGGCCACGCGGATGAAATCCTGGTCGGTGGGATGTTTGAATTTCCACTCGTCGAAATAGCGCAACATGGTGCGCTCAAAAGCCGGTTCGCCGATGATGTATTTGAGCTGGTGCAAAAACAAAGCACCCTGCACGTAAGAGCCCACGCCATAGGCATAGTTGGTGGAGAAGTGGTCGGCATGGGTAGTGAGGGGCTCGGCGGCTCCGCTTTGTATATAGGCCGTGTAGGTCGAAATGTCGGAGAGATGGGGATTTTCCTCGGGCTTCATGCCGGGCAACATGCCTTCGGCTTTGAGGAAGTTCATCACCTCATCGCTGAAGTAGCTGGTAAAGCCTTCATCCATCCAGGCATAGAGGCTTTCGTTGGTAGCCAGCATCCCATAGTACCAGTTGTGAATCAACTCGTGCACAGACACGCCTACCAGGCTGCGCAGCGGGCGTTCGCCGGTGATGAGGGTGAGCATGGGGTACTCCATGCCGCCATCGCCGGCCTGCACGAAGCTAAACTGCTTGTAGGGATACTGCCCGCAGTGGGCGTTGAGGTAATCGAAAGCGCGATTCATGATGCGCGGCAGGGCTTCCCAGGCGCCTTCGTTGTAGTCGGTCTTCTGATAGAAAAAGTGCAGTACCAGGCCGTCTTTGCGCACATAAGTGGTGTGGGTATAATCGGGATCGGCAGCCCAGGCAAAGTCGTGGACGTTTTCGGCCTTAAAGTGCCAGCTCAGCACGCCGGTGTTGGAGCGCTTTACGGCCTGGCCTTCTTTTTCGTAGCCATAGCCGATTTCTTCGGGATTGACGAGATAGCCGGTAGCGGCAAGGATGTAGGGTTCGGCAATGTGGATGGTTACGTCGAAGTCTCCCCAGACGCCATAGAATTCACGCCCCACGTAGGGGTCCACATGCCAGCCCATGTAGTCGTATTCGCAGAGTTTGGGGTACCACTGGGACATGGAGTAGGCGATGCCTTCGCTGTTGTCGCGGCCCGAGCGACGGATTTGCAGGGGCACCTGGGCTTCAAATTTCATATCGAGCGTGGTACTTTCTCCGGGTTTGATGGGATGTTGCAACTGCACTTCGAGTATGGTTCCCTCCACTTTATAGAGCACATCTTTGCCGTCTTGCTTGAGGGAAAGGATGTGTTGCCAGCCCTGTTCTTCGGGTTTGAGGGCAGCGATGCGCGAGCCTACCCTGCGGTCGGCATCGGGCAGGTTTTGGGAGCGCACGTCCATCATGCTTCCGGGTTGGAAGGCATTGAAGTAGAGGTGGTAAAAGACGCGGGTGAGTTCGTCGGGGGAGTTGTTGGTGTAAACGAGGCGCTGTGTTCCTTTGAACTGATGCTTTGTAACATCAAAGTTGATTTCCATTTGATAGTCCACCCTTTGTTGCCAGTAGCCGTAAGGAGGAAGGCAGGAGGCGGGGGCATGGGCCAAAGCAGTAAACGGGAGGCTCTGAAAGAGGAGCAAGAAGGCGGCTAATGCGCCAAGAGGGAGAAATCTCTTCATGTGTGAACAATTTTCTGAAGGCCCAAAGATAGGCATTCTCGCCTGTCTCATGGCCCCGGATAGCAAAATGTCTTTGACTTTTCACAATAAACGAATGCAATCGGCTTGGTGTTGCTCCGATAGAAGTTGTATCTTTGCCGGAAAACAAACAAAGATGAACATTTTGTCGAACAAAAAGACCTGGCTCACAGCCACTGTTTTGATTTTGCTGGCCGCGCTCAGCCGCCTGCTCCCCCACCCTCCCAACTTCACGCCTTTGACGGCCATGGGTTTGCTGGGCATGGCATATCTGCGTCCGCGTTGGGTCGCTTTGGCCATTCCTTTTGCGGCGCTCTGGCTCAGTAGCCTGTTGCTGGAC
>WGBN01000120.1 GCA_015494245.1 Saprospiraceae bacterium
GATTTACATATGGAGATAATGTTTTACAAGTTGGAGTTCCAACTAGTGGAGGCAAAACAGGATTGCTAGGGGAATCCCAAAAAGGTGGAACCTTTGGTTATTCTTTGTCGAAAGCAGGAGTTGATGTTGTGCATGAATCTTTACATCTTATTGGACTTGATGATACTTATACAGGTTGTTGAACTAAATCCCTCCTAACGTCGGGAGAGCCCAAAACAAATTCATCACAAATATAGTAAAAATACTGAACGGGAGCACGAGGCTCCCTCATTAATCAATTATTAATCAATTAAAGTTCAGTATTATGAAACAAAAACGTTCAAAAATTGTCGATCAAGCCATTAATGAAGTTGATGGCTTTGCAAAAGTATTCAAAGTAATCCACCAAAATACCGTTTTGCGTGGACAAAGCAAAAGCACCTTTGAAAATTACCTTCGCAGGATAGCGCTGATAAGCTTGCATTTCGGACGAATGCCCGAAGATGTTTCCGATGATGAGATTCAAGAGTATCTCACGGCTCTTGCCCTTAGCTCCGACTCGCCATCGCGTAGCAGTTTTAAACACATGGTTTACGGACTGCGTTACTATTTCCGCCACATCGGACTCAACAACAGAGCCGTGGCGCTGCCTTCGCTTAAAAACGACACTAAACTGCCGGTCATTCTTAACCGCAGCGAACTCAAAGAACTTTTCAAAGCGCCAAAGTTACTGAAACATCGCATTATTCTGACATTGGCTTATTCGGCCGGTTTGCGCTCGCAGGAGCTGATAAAGCTCAAAATATCCGACATCGATTTCGAGCGAAAAACAATCCATATCCGCCAAAGCAAATACAAAAAAGACCGGATTGTTCCCCTGTCGGATTATATGGCCAAAGGCCTGAAAAAGTATCTAGCCGTGGAACATCCCGATACCTGGCTTTTTAACGGAAAAGAACCCAACGGCCGTTATAGCCCCAGAGGTTTGAGCTGGGTCATGCGCACTGCCCTGAAAAACACTGGTATCCAAAAAAAAGTAAATCTTCACTCTTTGCGCCACAGTTACGCCACCCACTTGCTGGAGGAAGGCGTAAATATTGTAACCATCAAGCAACTCCTGGGGCATGCCACCATTCAAACAACGATGATTTATCTCCACGTGGCTCAACTGCCGCATACGCCGCCCCATAGTCCGCTGGACACTTTGTATCCCCGGCAGGCATGAGCAGGCCAAAGTTTGAGATTGCCCAAATAATAGAAAAGTTTGGGGATGAGTTTGTACAAAAACACAGGCCCAACACCTGGCAACTACGCACCCTGCACGCTTTGCGTATCTGTCGTACCGCGGCTTTGGGCGGTCATAAGGAACAGTGCGACCACTGTGGCACAGTAAGATACAGCTACAACAGCTGCAAAAACCGGCATTGCCCCAAGTGTCAGGCCTCTCGTCAGGCTTTTTGGATGGAAGATGTCAGGGAAAGAATCATCGACACCAAATATTTTCATCTTGTTTTCACCGTGCCACAATGCCTGAATGAGCTCTGCCTGCTGAACAGCCATAAGTTTTACTCGCTGCTATTTTCAAGCGTGTGGCAGACGCTCCGGGCTTTCGGTTACACTCATTATGGCGTGGAAAGCGGAGCTTTGGCCATTTTGCACACATGGGGACAAAACCTTAGCTTGCACCCGCATATCCATTGCCTGGTACCTGCTGCCGGATTATCGCTAAGGGGCAGCATGAAGAAAATCGGTAAAAAGGGTAAATACATCTACCCCGTCAGAAAGCTCAGCATTGATTTCCGCTCGGTGATGATGAAAAAGCTGAAAAAGCAACTCGAACTTGCCGGCATTCTTCCTGACTATCGGCAAACGGTCGAGCAGGCCTGGAGTAAAAACTGGGTCGTCTTTGCCGAGCCTTCTTTTGCCAATGTCGAAAGGGTGATTAAATATCTGGGACTATATACCCACAGGGTGGCTTTTAGCAACCATCGCATTAAAAGTATTGGCGAAGAAAAGGTCTCCTTCACATACAAAGACTATCGCGATGGAGGAAAGCAAAAGTTAATGTCACTCAGCGGCGTGGAGTTCTTGCGGCGGTTCGCCATGCACATCCTGCCCAAAGGTTTTGTAAAAGTGAGGTTTTATGGCATTTTGAGCAACCGCTACAGCAAGCAAATGGCCATCTACCGGAAGCCTTCCGAAAAGGTAGAAGGGGAGTCATCCCGCGAACGATTGCTCCGCCTTACCGGTTTTGATGCCACTTGTTGTCCTCGTTGCAAAAAGGGCAGGATGCACATCGTTGAAATTATCCCAAGAATACGTTCACCGGTGCCTTTTCTTTTTCAAAGAAAAACTATAAATGACTGTAATAGCGACAGATAGTATTCTTGCAAAGGCAGGAACGGGATAGCTATGCCCCGGATTTTGCATATTCGCATTATCAGCGACATAAAGGCCTCCAAAACCGGTAAATCCGTCAGGCACCACCCGGCAAAAGGGCATTGTCATATAAAAAGCCCCGCACATTTTTAACCACACCTCATAAAATTCTCCGGAAAAACCGTATTGAAAACCCATAGGGACGGCAGCTGCTTGCCGGCGGAGGGATTTAGTTCAACATCTGCTTCAAACTGGGTGCTACGCACCGTTTGAAGGCTATTTATTGTGGTGTCGTTATTTTTTTATTATTTCGTCTAAATATGTATA
>WGBN01000121.1 GCA_015494245.1 Saprospiraceae bacterium
CTGGCCATTTTTTCTGCTTTTCAGACAAACCTCCCTCCGGAAAATTTCAAAACCAAACAGACCGGCATAAGCGGCAAGGACTTCCCCTCCCGCACGCTCAACACGCCAACGCAAGACGCCATCCACTGGATGAGCATAGAAGAAATGGAACAAGCCCTCAAAAAAGAAAAACGCAAAGTGCTCATCGTCCTTTACACCGACTGGTGCGGATGGTGCAAAAGATTAGAAAGAGAAACGCTCCAAAATCCCGAAATCGCCGCGTACATCAACGAGCACTACTACCCCGTGCGCTTCAATGCCGAACAACGCGAAGAGCAAATCTTCAAAAACCAAAAATACAGCTTCGTCCAGGCCGGGCGCCGTGGATACAACCAATTGGCCTACGAGCTCACCCGTGGAAAACTCAGCTATCCCACCTGCGTTTTTCTGGACGAAAACGAGGAACTCATCCAATCCATACCGGGCTATAAATCCGCCCGGGACTTCCGGCCCATCATCACTTTCTTTGGGGAAGACTACTACAAAAAAATGTGCTGGGAAACTTTCCTTAAAAAGGGAGAATAAACAGATACTTTCGTAAAATGGGGAACGGAGCCTGTGGCTGCTCCGCTCCCCATTTTTTTATCTGCGGCGCCGGCGACGGCGACGGCGCGAAGAAGAGATGCCAAGAGCGCCGAGCAGGCCACGGGCCAACTCGCGCGCCAGCGTCCTTCCAATTTGGCGGGTCGTAGTGCTGTCTATGACTTTTTCCAGGGTGGATTTTTCTCTTCGACGACGACGGCTGCTCACTTTGCGCCCCCTCTCCATTTGTTCTTCCAGCTTGCGGCGATGTTCTTCTTCGCGCGCCAGCTCGATTTTTTCACTCAGGATTTCATAAGCGCTGTCGCGGTCTATTTCGCGGTTATAGACGGGTACCAAATCCGATTGGGAGACAATATCATCAATTTCTCTTTCCGTCAGCACATCCATGCGCGATTGGGGCGCTCTCAACATGGTATGCACCAGAGGCGTGGGAATGCCCTTTTCGTTCAAAGCTGTAACCAGGGCTTCACCTATACCCAGCTCCGTGAGCAACTGCGGCACGTCGTAAAAATCCGTTAGCGGGTAATTCTCGGAAGCCAGTTTGATGGCGCGCCGTTCCTTGGCCGTAAAGGCGCGCAGGGCATGTTGGATTTTCATGCCCAACTGCCCGAGTACGTCTTCGGGTATGTCTGCCGGATTTTGCGTAACAAAGAAAACGCCAACGCCCTTGGAGCGAATGAGTTTGACAATGACCTCGATTTGGTCCAGCAGCGCATCGGTGGCATCTTCAAAGATGAGGTGGGCTTCGTCTATAAAAATCACCAGCTTGGGTTTTTCCAAATCGCCCTCTTCCGGGAAAGTGGCATAGACCTCAGCCAGCAATTGCAGCATAAAAGTCGAAAACAACTTGGGACGGTCCTGAATATCCGTCAGGCGAATGATGGACACGATGCCCTTGCCCTCTTCATTTTGGCGCAGCAGGTCTTCGACTTCAAAGGAAGGTTCGCCAAAAAACAGTTCTGCACCCTGCTGCTCCAGCTCCACAATCTTGCGCAGGATGGCCCCCGTAGAAGCCGTTGAGATGCGGCCGTATTCGTCTTCAATTTCTTCCTTGCCTTCATTGGTCAAATACTGAATGACTTTCTTCAGGTCGGCCAGGTCCAGCAAAGGCAGGTCGCGGTCTTCACAGTACTTAAAGACCACCGACATGATGCCCGATTGGGTTTCATTCAGCCCCAGCATTTTGGAGAAGAGCACGGGCCCAAACTCCATCACCGTAGCCCGCAGCCTGACGCCCTTTTCGTTGGATATGGTCAAGAACTCCACCGGGCTGCCGGCAGGTTCAAAGGGCAAGCCGATTTTTTCGTGCCGCTCATCAATCTTGGGGTGCCCGGGGCTGGGCATGGCGATACCGCTGAGGTCGCCCTTGATGTCCATCAAAAGCGAAGGCACGCCGTGCTGCGACAACTGCTCGGCCAGAATTTGGAGGGTCTTGGTTTTACCCGAGCCCGTAGCACCTGCAATCAAGCCGTGCCGGTTGAAAGTCCTCAGGGGCAGCCGCACGAAGTGATCGGTCATCACTTCCTTGTCCAGCATCGCTCCGCCCAGGATCATGAAATAGCCGTCAAAATTATACCCTTCATCTATCTGTGCCAAAAAGTCATCTCGCTTGCTCATTGCTTTCGCATTTTTTGGTTTAGCCCTCAGGTGCGAGCCTTGCTCAAAGAGCTCAGTCGGTTTTAGTCCAAAGAAGCCCCCGGCTCCCGGCCTGTGGAGTGGCAAATGTAGGAAATTTTTTGGAATTTGGAGGGGGTGGCGCACGCGCACGCACGCGCACGCGAGACCATGTCTATAAGACTTGACATGTCTGTATCAAACAATACAAACACATTTCCACCCCGAAACACCCCTCAAAAACCACCCCAAAACACCCAAAAAATCCACCAAAAACATTTAAAGATCAATAAAAAAACACCAAAATTCAAAAAAAAACTTTACACCCATAAAAGCACTTTTTGCATTTTTTTATTTACCTTAGCTGCCAAATGATAAAACACCACAAACACTACCCTCATGAAACGTTCAACTTTCCTCATTTTCACCACCCTTTTTCTCGCCCTTTTCTCCACGATTCAAGCCCCGGCACAAAACCTGCAAAAGGCCTGGGAATACCTCCTGCAAAACAAAGACAAAGAAGCCCGCACAGCCTTCGAAAGTGCCCTCTCCGGCCCCCATGCCCTCGAAGCACGGCTCGGGCTCAACCTGCTCGCTGCCGAATTCGGCTCCCTCAAAGAGCGCTCCGAACACCTCCAAAAAATCTACGAACTGGCTGACGACCCCATACCCTACCTCCTCGCCCTGCAAAAATCCTTCCGCGGCAGCCAGCTCTCCAAAGAAGAAGTGGCCTTCCTCGAGCAAATAGCCGAAACCCAAAAAGGACATGCCAAAGCCATGGCGCTCCAGGCTCTGGGCGGCTATTATCGCGATATCAACAAACACGAAATCTCGCAAAAATACTATAACCAAATAGGCTCCATCACCAAGTGGAGCGTACTGGGAGAATTCGAAAACATCTCCGCCAGCGGCTTCGACAAAGACTTCGGAGCCCTCGCCCATCCCGAAAAAGACCACCCCTTCGTCAACAAACGAGGCGTGCAGGTCAAGTGGTTTGACATCAAAGACGCCAGCCCCTCCAAGTGGGTCAATATGGAATACTACTTCTACGCTTCCAACTCCATCATCTATGCCCAAAACTTCTGTCGCAGCCCCAAAGAACAGGAAGTCCAATTCCGCATAGGCGTCTCCGGCTCCGTCAAAGTCTGGCTCAATGACCAACTCCTCTTCGCAGAAGAACACGAACGCAACAACGACCTCGACTCCTACATTTTCACCGCCAAACTCATGTCGGGCTACAACCGCATCCTCATCCAACTGGGCGAAAGCGAAGCCGGCAACTGCAACTTCCTGCTGCGCATCACCGACGACGAAGGCGAAAACATCCCCAACCTCAGCTTTACCACCCGCGTCTCCGAATACCCCAAAGATTATCACTACCAATCCAAAATCATCCCCGACCCCACAGAAACCTTCTTCCTCAAAAAATTGGAAGAAAACCCCAATGACGCCGGGCACGCCCTCACCCTCATAGAGCATTACCTCTTCACCGACAGAACCTTCAAAGCCAAAAAAACACTGAAACCCTGGCGGGAAAAATACCCCGACAACATCCTCTTCATGGCACAAGAGTATGAAGCCCACCGGCGCGATGGCAACCAAACCCTGAGCAATACCCTCGAAGAAGAAATTAAAATCAAAGCCCCCAATTCGCCCTCCGGTCTCCTCATGCGTTTTGAAGACGCCATGGACAAAGAAGATTTTACCGAAGCCGAAAAAATACTCGCCCAAAGAGAAAAAATCTCCGGACGTACAGCCCGCATCATCAGCGACTATGTACGCATCGCCTCAGAACGCTCAGAACGCGAAAAAATCTTCGCCCTCATCCACGAAGGCTACCAAAAATTCCCCGACGACTACGACTTCGTTTATCCGGAGTATTACCTCGCCCTCGAAGTGGAAAAAAGCCCCTCACAGGCCCAGAGAATCCTCCGCAAATACCTCAAAAACCACTACAACGAGGCCGCTAAAAGAGAAATGGCGTCTTTCTACTTCCAACAAAACTCCGTAGAAGCCGGCCTCAAAGAATACTACGACCTCATCAAATACAATCCCGTAGCTGTAGGCTATTACAGCACTATCGCCGACATCCTCTTCCGGCTCGGCAGATACAACGACGCCACCGAATATGCCCGCGAATGCACCAAAATCGCCCCCTACATCGGAAGCTATTACCGCCGCCTCGGCCAAACCTATGCAGAACTGAACGAAAAGAACAAGGCCAAACAATACTACCAACACGCCATCACCTACAACCCCTACGACTACAAAGCCCGCAAACTGCTGCGACAACTCGAAGGTCAGGAAGATGTCTTCTCCGACATCTCCCAATACGACGTCTATCAACTCTACGAAAAAGCCCCCGATGCCTCCGAATTCCCCGAGGACAACAGCATCATCCTGCTCAACGACCTCCAGAAAATCGTCTATGAAAACGGAGGCTCCGAAGAGCGACACGTCCTGCTCGTCAAAGTCTTCGACAATGCCGGCGTGGACAACTGGAAAGAATATTCCCTGCCCGTCTATAACAACCAACGGGGCATCATCGAAGAAATGGAAGTCATCAAAGCCAACGGCAAGCGCATACATGCCCAAAACGACGGCGCCTACATCGTCTTCTCCAATCTCGAACCCGGCGACGCCATCCACATCAGCTACCGCGTAGAAAATTACTACTCCGGAAAACTCACCACACACTTCTGGGGCAATCAATTCTTCTCGGCCTACATTCCCATTCAAAATGCCAGGCTGGCCCTGCTCGTCCCCAAATCCAAAACCTTCAAATACGTCGCCACCCAACCCGACCTCATCCACGAAAACAAAAAGGACATCGGCAACCTGCGACTCTTTGAATGGACCGCCTCAGATGTCCCCGCCATAGAGTACGAACCCTACATGCCGGAATTCGCCGATGTAGCTGCCCTGCTCCACTACTCCTCCATGCCTGACTGGGATTTCGTCGCTGACTGGTACGCCGACCTCGTCAAAAGCAAAACCCGAACGGATTTTGAAGTCAACGAAATAGCCTCAGAAATCTTTGACGGACAAAAGCTCTCCTCCGATAAAGACAAGGCCCGCGCCATCTACAACTACATCACCAACAACGTCCGCTACCGCTCCGTGCCCTTCCTGCAAAGCGGTCTCATCCCTCAAAAGGCCTCCACCACCATCAGCGAGCGCCAGGGCGATTGCAAAGACGTCTCTACCCTCTTCGTCTCCCTGTGCAAAACCCAAAACATCCCCGCCGAACTCATGCTCGTCAATACCCGCGACAATGGAGAAAATGCCATGCCCCTGCCCTCCATTGATTTCAACCACTGCATGGTCAAAATAAAACTCGATGAGCAGGACTACATCCTCGAACTTACTTCCGAAGACCTCCCCTTCAGCAGCATCTCACCCATCACAGACCACGCCTTTGCCCTGCCCATCCCCATCGTCCAGCCCGAACAAAAAAAATCCGAACCGCTCAAGATCGAAGCCCCTACGCTCATCCCCGGCGAAGTCCATCGCCAAAGCGAAATCTCCTTCGAAAACGACAAAATGATCGTCCAAAAGAACTCCCGAAAAACAGGCGCTGCAGCCGCCTCCATGCGAGAGACCTACAAACACGAAGGCAAAGAAAAACGCTTCAAAATCATGCAGGAGGCCATCCGCTCCGGAGTCGCCCAGGCCAGGCTCGTCTCCTTAGAGTTCGACGACAACCTCCTCAACAACGAGCCCGAAGTGAACTACCAATACACCTATGAGCTCAGCCCCGCCTTCACCCACATCAGCAACCTCAGCATCTTCAAAATCCCCTGGGCCGATGCCCTGGAAACACCCCCCTTCCTCAATACCGACGACCGCAACAGCGACGTACTGCTCTGGCAATTCGACGGCTATCAACTCAACGAGGAAAGCATCACCATCCACATCCCCCAGGGCCTCCACATGAGCGAAATGCCCGAAGACATCCACCTCTCAACACCCCAGGTGGAATACGACCTCAAGTTCGAACTCCAGGGCCAGGACCTGATCGTGAGCAGACGCATCAAGTACCTCAGCGACCGCATTCCCATAGAGCAATTCCGGCAAAACGCCGAAGTCTTTGCCAAAATCGTAGAGGCCGATCACCAAAATCTGGCTTTCGCCAAATGAAAAAAGGGCGCCCTCGAGGCGCCCTTTTTTACTTCGGATACTCTACCCGGATGTGGTGAATGTTTTTCAGCGTCTTCTTAAAAATCTCTGTGCAAATCTTAAACTCCCGGAAAGTCATGGCCGAATCGTCCAACTGACCCGCCGCCAACTTGCCGGCAATGACCTGGTCAGCCAGCTTGTCAATGTCTTCGGCCGTGGGATTTTTTAAACTCTTGGAAGAGGCCTCCAAAGAATCCGCCAGCATCAAAATGGTCTGTTCCTTGCTGCTCGGCTTGGGACCCGGATAGCGAAACAGCGACTCATCCACCTGCTCATCCGGATGAGCTTTCAGGTAGTTGCGATAAAAGTACTCCGTGCGCGTAGTGCCGTGATGCGTGCGGATGAAATCAATAATCTGCTCCGGCAAACCGTACTTTTTGGCCAGGGCCACCCCGTCGGGCACGTGCTGAATGATGATCTTCGCAGATTCCAGATCACTTAAATCCTCATGCGGATTCCTGCCCGACTGGTTCTCGATAAAATACTCCGGATGCAGCGTCTTGCCTATGTCGTGATACAAAGCGCCCACCTTCACCAACAAGGCATCAGCGCCTATGGCTCTGGCCGCCGTCTCAGCCATGTTGCCCACCTGCAAAGAGTGCTGCAAAGTGCCCGGCGCCTTCAAAGCCAGCTCCTGCAACAAAGGCCTGTTCATATCCGACAACTCCACCAACAAAATCGGAGACACGTATCCAAACAAACGCCCCAGCAAAGGCACCAGCGGATAAGCCAGTAAAGTCAAAAAAACACAAATGGAAATCCACCCCAAAAAGGAAAGCTCATCCATACTCAAACGCCCCTCCTGCAACAGGGTAATGCCCAAATGCCCAATCAAATAAGCCGCAAAAATGAAAAGCATCGCCCTGAAAAAAGCCGTCCAGTCACGCTCATCGGGATTGGCCATCACCGCTACAATGCCCGCCATCAACTGCAAAATGGTAAACTCATAGCCCTGAGACGAAAGCACACTCACCATCATCACCACAATGAGGTGCGTAAACAGCGCCAGCCTGTCCGAAAAAAACGTCTTGATGACAATGGGCGCCACCGCAAAGGGAATCACATAAGCGCTCAAAGAACTCTTGCGCTCCACCAAATACATCAACACACTGTAAATCACCACCCACATCAAAAAGAAAATCAACTTCCCCGTATCCTTGAAAACCTCGGGTGCATTTACCCGCAAAAAAGCCACCAACAACCCTACAATAAAAGCCGTCAACAACAAATAACCCAACAAAATCACATACGAAGACCATTTGCTGCCGGACTTCATCTCAGCCTCGCGATACGAAACCAACTTCTGGTAAATCAAAGGCGTAATCCGCTCTCCCTGAGAAACGATTAAATCATCGGCGCGAACCAAACCCTGGGCTGCCCCAATACCGGCCAACTGGTCTTTTACATATTTTTGAGTAAGCGAATCGCTATACAACACATTGGGCCGTAACACATTTTGCAAAAGCGGCAACAAAAACTCCGGCTGAGCCAAACGACTGTATGGCAGAGAATCGGAAACATAGCTTTTGGCTTTCGCCAAATCCAATACGGACTGCACCGTCTGGCGCTGAACAGTGTTGCCCCGAACGATGGAAATCACAAAATCATCCCCCTTGGCCCGATGCTCCGGCATCAGCGCCACAATGCCATTTTGGTACAGCTTCCGCAAAAAAGCCCCACCATAAGCCTTGTAGCGATCCGGTCGCTGCAACACATCTGTCATCTGAGGATTCTCTCGGATGGCGTCTAAACTATGCTTAAAATCATCGCCAAACTGCTCCTCTACCTGCTTCGGAATCTCCTCATCATAGACGTAAATGGCCGTCTTCTCTTCCAACTCCCGACGCTCGGCCTCCAGTTCTTCCGGCGATTTCAAAATCGGAAAATCGTAAGGCGCGTGCAAATCGGGATACATCCAGATAGCGCCCTCTTCAAATTCGTACTTAAACTGAGGCTCGCGGGGAAACAAAAGCCCAATGATAACGACCGTGGCGAGAATGAGCACATAACGCATATAGCGATCCAAAATCGCCAGGCCCGTCTGAAACTTTCCTTTCATACAGCGAAGATAGAAAACTTTGTTTTCTCTGCACTATCTTTGCCCCATAATGAAAATCACGCTCATAGGAGCCGGCAAGCTGGGAACGCAGCTCGGGCGCAAGCTACACAGCAGCGGCGAACAACTTTTGCAGATTTTTAGCCGAAAGGCTGAAAAAGCAGAAGCCCTCGCCCGCGAAACCCGGGCCAAAGCCTGTACCCGACCCGAAGAGATCGAGGCCGGAGCAGACCTCTACATCCTCGCCGTAGCCGACGACGCCATCGCACCCATGGCTCAAAAACTCCGGCAACAACTCCCGCCCCACAGCCTGCTCGTGCATACCTCCGGCAGCCAACCTTCGACGCTGTTGGCAACAACCGCAGCCCCCACCCCACCGGAAGACCAGCGCTATGGCGTCTTTTACCCGCTGCAATCCTTTACACCTGACTCAGAACCCGACTGGGAGCAAATCCCCTTCTGCATCTACGCCCGCCAAAAACCGGATGAAGACCTGCTCATAGAACTCGCCCGCCGCCTCTCCCCCCGCGTTTACCGCATCAACGACCTCCAGCGCAAAGAACTCCACCTCGCCGCCGTCTTCGCCAACAACTTCACCAACTACCTGCTCGCCCAAGCCTTCGAACGCTGCCAACAATACGACATCCCCTTCGAGCTGCTCCACCCCCTCATCCTCGAAACAGCCCGCAAAGCTACCTCCGGCCAACACCCCAAAGAACTGCAAACCGGCCCGGCCGTCCGCGGAGATGAAGAAACCATCCGCCGCCACCTGCAACAACTCCAAAACCAAGCCGAACTGCAAGAACTCTACCAACTCCTCACCCGACTCATACGCCAACAAAACCAAAGCTGAACGCCCCCATGACAAAGCCCAAAAACACCATCCGATGAAATGGAAATTCTGGTTTCTCATCCTCCTCGGCCTGGCAGGCTCCTATGCCTTCTACCGCTGGCAACGCCAACAAACCGCCCGCCCCTTCCAGGCCGAACTCATAGCCATAGCCCCCTCCCAAACGGACTGGTTTACCATCACACAGGCCGATGGCAGCGAATGGCTCTTCAAACGCGAAGCCGACCACTGGCTGCTCACCAACGGCTCCCTGACCGTACAGGCCAAACAACAAACCGTCTCCAAACTCCTCGCCCAATGCACCCATTTCAGCAGCGACAGCATCTGCTGGAGACCGACAGCACCTGAGCCTAACCCCTTCCCCAAAGAACAAGCCCGGCACTTCCGCTTCTATCGGGGCGATAGCGCCATAGACGGCTTTGCCATCTGGCCGCCCGCAGAAGACGAACCCCTCGCCCGCGCTTACTTACAACCGGATGGACAGCAGGAAATTTATCTCATCAGTGAAGCCCCGCGCCAAGCCTGCTTCCTCCCCTTCGAAGCCTTCATCAGCAAAGACCTCCTGCCCTTCCCCGCCCAAAACCTCAGCTACCTCGCCCTGCTCGACTCCGCCGGCTACCTCATCCAAGCCTCCCGACGCGACTCCCTCTGGGCAGACAGCTCCGGACAAGCCCTGCACATCCCGCTGCTGGATTCCCTGCTCATGCCCCATTTTCTGCCCGACAGTTTCCGCTATGCGCCCTCGGCACGGCCCCCCGCCTTCGAAAAAAACTGGACCCTCCTGCTCCGAAACGACGGGCTGCAAACGCCAAACGAAGTGGAAATCCAAATCTATTACGACTCCCTCGACACCCGACGGCCTTTCATCTATCAGTCTTCCCTCCAGCCCGAACTCTTCTTCCGCGAAGACTCCTCCGGCCTGTTCAAAGCCATCCGGCCCCTGCTCCGGCTCCGTGAAAAATGACATAAGCCCGAAAATCCCTACCTTTGCGCTCACCTTTTGAACAATCTGCGCAAAATCCTCAGGAAAAAAGACATGCCCATGTACCATCCCGAACTCAGTGAAGCCCTCCAAATGGTGCGTCAAAGCGCCCGGGACTTTGCCAAAAAATACATCGCCCCCCACGTCATGGAGTGGGATGAAGCCCAGCATTTCCCCGTAGAGCTCTTCAAAACATTGGGTGAATACGGCTTCGCCGGCATCCTCGTACCGGAGGAATACGGCGGCTCGGGCCTGGGCTATGCCGCCTACATCACCATCGTAGAAGAAATAGCCAAAGTTTGCGGCTCCATCGGCCTGTCCGTAGCCGCCCACAACTCCCTTTGCACCAACCACATCCTCAGCTTTGGCAATGAAGAACAAAAGAAAAAGTACCTCCCCCTCCTCGCTTCCGGCGAGTGGGTAGGCGCCTGGGGCCTCACAGAACCCAACACCGGCAGCGATGCCGGACGCATGCAATGCACCGCAGAAAAAGACGGAGACTACTACATCATCAACGGAGCGAAAAACTTCATCACCCACGGCAAGTCCGGCAAAGTAGCCGTCGTCATCGTCCGCACCGGAGAACCCCTCGACAGCCGCGGCATGTCCGCCTTCATCATCGAACAGGGAACCCCGGGCTTCCGCGCCGGCAAAAAGGAAAACAAACTCGGCATGAGAGCCTCCGAAACCGCCGAACTCATCTTCGACAACTGCCGCATACACAAAAGCCAACTCCTCGGCAAAGAAGGCGAAGGATTCATCCAGGCCCTCAAAATCCTCGACGGCGGACGCATCTCCATCGCATCCCTCGCCGTAGGCATCGCCATGGGCGCCTACGAAGCCTCCGCACAATACGCCAACGAACGCCACCAGTTCGGCCAACCCATCTCCTCCTTCCAGGCCATCCAATTCAAACTGGCAGACATGCGCACCAAAATCGAAGCCGCCGACCTGCTCACCCGCCAGGCAGGCTACCTCAAAGATCAAAACCTCCCCTGCACCACCCAATCAGCCATGGCCAAATACTACGCCTCCGAAATCTCCGTACAGGTAGCCAACGAGGCCGTCCAAATCTTCGGCGGCTACGGCTACGTCAAAGACTATCCCGTAGAAAAACACTACCGCGATGCCAAACTCTGCACCATAGGCGAAGGCACCTCCGAAATACAAAAATTGGTGATCTCCAGAAGGATTCTAAAATAACTCCAACACCCTCTCCGGCGGCCGCCCCAGCACGGCCTTATTCCCCTCGACCACGATGGGGCGCTCGATGAGTTTGGGATTTTGCGAAAGCACCTCCAGCCACTCCTCATCGCCGAGCGTCTTGCCCTTGTAGCGCTCCCTGTACAGTGCCTCCTTTTTGCGCACGATATCCTCGGGCTTCAGGCCCAGCTTTTGGAGCAGCTCCCGCAACTCCTCCTTCGTCGGCGGCGTATCGAGATAGCGCACGACTTCCGGCTCCACGCCGCGCTCCCTGATGAGCTGCAAAGTCTGGCGGCTCTTGCTGCAACGGGGATTGTGATAGATTTTCATAAGGTTATCTTTTGTCAAAAGCAATACACATCAAACTGCTCCCGCCTCATTCTCGGCAAATTTAGATACTTTTGCCCAAAACAAAGACACCCTCATGAAAATCTGGAAACGCCCCTTCACCTTAGAGCAGCTCAATAGCCTTTCGGCAAATAATATGGGCGAGCAGCTCGACATCCGCTTCTCCGACTTCGGAGACGACTACCTCTGCGCCACCATGCCCGTAGATCATCGCAC
>WGBN01000122.1 GCA_015494245.1 Saprospiraceae bacterium
CATCTGGTCGCCTCTCGCTTCCGGAACGCTCACCCCCAAATACCTCAAAGGCATGCCCGGCGAACTGACACGCCTGCAAATGGAGAACCTCGACTGGCTGCGAGAACTCGTACTCAAAGAAGAACGCATTGAAAAGGCAGCCAAACTAAACGAACTGGCCAAACAGATTGGCGTTACACTCCCCCAACTCGCCCTGGCCTGGTGCCTGAAAAACCCACACGTCAGCACCGTCATCCTCGGGGCTTCCAAAGTGGAACAACTTCAGGAAAACCTCAAGGCCTTAGAGGTCGTGCCCCTGCTCACCGAAGAAGTCCTCCAACAGATTGAAGCCATTGTTGCATAAAAAAAGCCCGTGCATTTGCACGGGCTTTTTTGCGCTATCCGGCCGGATTTAATTCCGGCATTTCTACCGGAACAATCCAATTGAATTTATCTTCAATCAGACCGGCCCGCAAGCGATTGAGGTAGTTTTTGCAGAAAACGCCTACGGATTCCTCTCCTCTGGACGGGAGCCTCATGTCTATCTCTCCATAAGTGATTCGCTCTACATCGCCGATAACAGCGGCTGTACCTGAGCCAAAGCACTCTTTCAGCTCCCCGCTGCGGTAAGCCTCAACGATTTCGTCTATGCTGAGGGGTCTTTCTTCTACTTTGTAGTCCGTCTCTTCGCGCAAGATGTGCAGAACGCTGTCTCTGGTAATGCCGTGCAAGATGGTATCTTCCGTAACGGGAGGTGTAATGATGCTGTCTCCAATGACGAAGAAGATGTTCATCGTTCCCACTTCCTGCACGTATTTGTGATGAATGGCATCCAACCAAAGTACCTGGTCGTAGCCGTTTTCTTTAGCCAGCTTAGAGGGGAGCATGGCTGCCGCATAGTTTCCCGCCGTTTTGGCAGCGCCCACGCCACCCGGCGCGGCCCTGATGTAATAAGGCTCTGCCCACAGTTGAATGCGCTTGCTGTAATAAGGCCCTACGGGGCCGCTGAAAATCAAAAGGCGATAATTGTCCGAAGGCTTCACGCCGAGAAATTCATCAGCAGCATACATCAGAGGTCTGATGTACAGAGCACTGCCTTCATGAGGAGGTATCCAGTCGCTGTCCATACCTATGAGGGTATGCAGAGCTTCCAAAAACATCTCTTCGGGAAAAGTCGGCATGCACATCCGCTCGGCAGAGCGATTCAGGCGCTTGGCGTGCATCTCCGGACGAAAGAAAAGCGCCTGGCCTTCGACATTCTTCGAGGCCTTCATGCCTTCAAAAATGCTTTGGCCATAGTGCAGGGCCATCAAAGAGGGATGCATGGGGATGTAACCAAAAGGCTCTATCCGGAAGTCTCTCCACTCCCCATCCACATAATCTGCCAGGAACATGTGGTCGGAAAAGTGGCGCCCAAATTTGAGATTGCTTAAATCTACTTCCGCAAGGCGGGATTTAGTGGTTCTGCTTATTGCAATGTTGTCCATAGTCATGTGGTGTTTTTTATTTTGCGCAAAATTACGTTTCAGTAGAGGTTTTCACGCCCTTGAGGAAAAGAAATTTACCTTCGGGCAATTTCGGGTAATATACGAAAAAAATCCGTTATTTTGCAGCATGACCGAAAAAAAATCACCGCTTCCCACGCTTTCTTTCACCCTGTTCGACTCCTTTGAAGAGCCCGGTTTGTGGTCTGAAGCCATTGGAAGCAACTCCAAAGGCATCATAGTATTTTCCGCTGAAAACCAGCCACTTAGCGAAGACCTCTTTAACTTTTTAAAGAAGGTGTTGGAAGCCGTCCAAATTCAACTCGAAGAAGAGGCTCTTTTCATTTTCACAACGCCTGAGAAAAATTATAGTTTTGTCCGGATAAGTCGGGAAAAAGATATTCGGGTACTTATTTCCTTTGGCCTTCCGGCAAAAAATCTCGGCTTGCACTGGTCTGTAAATCTGTACGAGCCTCTAAGCAGGAATGGTTGCCTTTTTTTATTTGCCGAAAGGCTGAGTCTCATCCAAAATGACCGCGAACGCAAGCTCAAGCTCTGGAAAGCGCTCCAAAAAGTATTTACCCCATGAAAACCCTTATTTTTGCCACAGGCAATGCCCATAAGACGGAGGAAGTCGCCCTGCTGCTCAAGGGGCTCGTACAGCTCAAAAATCTGCGCGAACTGGGTTTTCAGGGAGATTTGCCGGAAGAGCAGGATACTTTGGAAGGCAATGCCCTGCAAAAAGCCCGCCGCGTCTATGAACTTTACGGGCAGGACTGCTTTGCCGACGACACCGGCCTGGAGGTAGAGGCTCTCAACATGGAGCCGGGCGTGTATTCAGCCCGCTATGCCGGTCAGGAAAACAACCCCCGGGCCAATACCGAAAAATTGCTGCGCAAACTGGCTCCCTACCAAAACCGCAAAGCCCGTTTTCGCACGGTCATCGCCCTCATTATAGACGGCAGGGAACATCTCTTTGAAGGCATCGTCAGGGGCGAAATCCTCAAAGAAGGGCGAGGCACGCAGGGCTTTGGCTACGACCCCGTCTTTTTGCCGGAAGGCCACGAACGCAGCTTTGCAGAGATGTCGCTCGAAGAAAAAAACGCCATCAGCCACCGCTTCCGGGCCATACAGAAAATGAAAGCCTTTCTCGAGACAAAACTCAAAACATGAATGCAGAAAACTTCCCGGATTTTTTGCAGGACAACGACCGGCTGCAACTGCTCACTTACGAAGAGCTGAAGACGCTGGCCATGCAGTACCCCTATTGCGCCAACATCGCCCTGCTGCTCCTCAAAAAGAGCCGCCTCGAGGAACATCCGGAAGCTGAGCGCAACCTCCACTCCGCTGCCGCCATCGTACCCGACAGAGCCATGCTCTTCGACCAACTGCAACTCCTCGCCGAAGAGCAGGAAGAGGAAACCCTGGAACTGCCAGACATCGAATCCCTCAAAGAAGCCCTGCCCCGCGAGCAGGCAGAAGAGGAGCCGGCTTTCGCCAAACGGGAAACGACTGTGCAAGCGCCCGGGGAAAGCGCCCCCCCACCACCGCCCATCACCAAAGCTGAAGAAGACATTCAGCCTGAACCCCTGAGAGCGTCCACCAGAACAAACAGCCCGCTTACGCGCGAAAAGACGAAGACCGCCGGAGAAAGCCTTTCTCTTTTGTTCGACGAACTCATGGCCTCGGCTGCAGCTCTGACAGCCATCACAGCGGGCCTCACTCCCGCTCCACTTGCGGAAAGCAGCCCCCAAACAAGGCCCGCAGAGGCCATCCGCTACCGCAAACCCGGCTTAGAAGAAATTTTGCGAAAGCAAAGAAAAATAAGCCCTGTCCGTCCGGAAGAAAAGGACCCCGCCTCCTGGGTAGAGTTGGAAGAACCCAAGCGCCTCGCCACCGAAAGTGTCCGGCAACATGAGCAGGTGGCTTCGGAAACCCTGGCCAAAATCCTGGCACACCAGGGCCATTTGAAAAAGGCCATTGCCATGTACGAGCTGCTGCGTTTGCAAAATCCGGAAAAAAGCGCTTACTTTGCGGCTCAAATTGAATCTTTGAAAAACAAACACTGAAAAATGAATGCACTGATCGTACTCGCGGCGCTGACCGGCATCCTGCTCATCGCCATCGTTTTGATACAAAACCCCAAGGGCGGAGGCGTGGACCCCACCATGGGAGGCTCTGCCGCCAACCAGATGTTTGGCGCTGCCCGCTCTACGGATCTGATTGAAAAACTCACCTGGGGCCTCGCGGCTGCCTTGTTTGTCTTTTCCGTCCTGTCTGCAATCCTGGCTTAAGTGCTCGTCCTTTTTATGGGGCTTTCCTGTGAACGCAGCAAACCAACAAAGAGGGACTGCCTGTAAGGCAGCCCCTCTTTGCTTTGCTCCCGCTCACCAGGCGTCAAAAACAGCAGATACGGACAAATTGAGCCTGTCTGTCTGACAAAAAGTCACTTTTTGGCGTTTGGCACGCTATATGCTTAGAGTGAGCAGAGAACGATTTTTTAACCAAAAAACGCAAACTGACTATGAAACCAATTGGAGATCGCGTAGTCATCCAACCCGCCCCCGCCGAAGAGAAGACTGAAGGGGGCATTTTAATTCCTGAAACTGCCAAGGAAAAACCCCAAAAGGGTACAGTTGTAGCTGTAGGCCCCGGTAAAGACGGCAATGCCCCTACCGTAAAAGTGGGCGATGTCGTTTTGTACGGCAAGTATGCCGGCCAGGAACTTCAATTTGAAGGTAAAGATTACCTCATCATGCGCGAAGATGACATCCTCGTCATCCTCGAAAGCAAGTAACCCCTCTTGAAACCCAAGTTTTTAAGAAAAACTCAAAAACGAACAGAACCATGGCTAAACACATAAGCTTCGACATTGAGGCGCGTAATAAACTGAAAGCCGGGGTAGATGCCCTGGCCGATGCCGTAAAAGTAACATTGGGCCCCAAAGGCCGCAATGTCATCATCCAAAAAAGCTTCGGCGCTCCGCACGTAACCAAAGACGGCATCACCGTCGCCAAGGAAATAGAACTGGAAGATCCCATTGAAAACATGGGAGCACAAATGGTCAAAGAAGCCGCTTCCAAGACTTCTGACATCGCCGGAGACGGCACCACTACCGCTACCCTGCTCGCACAGGCTATGGTGGCTGCAGGCCTCAAAAGCGTTGTCGCCGGCGCCAACCCCATCGGCCTGAAGCGCGGCATTGACAAAGCCGTAGCTGCTGCCGTAGAGGGCATCAAAGAAATGGCCGAAACCGTAGGCGACGATTTCAAGAAAATCGAGCAGGTAGCTGCCATCTCTGCCAACAACGATCAGGAAATCGGCAAACTCATCGCCGACGCCATGAAGCGCGTCAGCAAAGACGGGGTAATCACCGTGGAGGAAGCCAAAGGTACCGAAACCTATGTAGAAGAAGTTCTCGGTATGCAATTTGACCGCGGCTACCTCTCCCCTTACTTCGTAACCAATGCCGAAGACATGGTTACGGAATACGAGAACCCCTATATCCTGATCTATGACAAGAAGATCTCCAACATGCAGGACATTGTTCCCATCCTCGAGAAAGTAGTGGCCGCTAACCGCCCGCTGCTCATCATTGCCGAGGATGTGGAAAGCCAGGCTCTGGGCGTATTGGTCGTCAACCGCCTGCGCGCCAACCTGCAAGTGGTAGCCGTAAAAGCGCCCGGCTTTGGCGACCGCCGCAAGGCCATGCTGGAAGACATCGCCATCCTGACCGGCGGTACGGTCATCAGCGAAGAAAAGGGCTATAAGCTCGAGTCTGCAGACCTCTCCATGATGGGTCAGGCTGAGAAAGTCGTCGTCAACAAAGACAACACCACCATCGTCAACGGAAAAGGCAAAGACGAGCACATCAAAGCCCGCATCAACCAGATCAAGCAGCAAATCGAAACCACGACCTCCGATTACGATCGCGAGAAATTGCAGGAGCGCCTCGCTAAATTGGCAGGCGGTGTAGCTGTCCTCTATGTAGGCGCTGCCACGGAGGTAGAGATGAAAGAAAAGAAAGACCGCGTAGATGACGCCCTGCACGCCACACGCGCTGCCGTCGAAGAAGGCATCATCCCCGGCGGTGGTGTTACCTTCCTGCGCGTTTTGGACAAGGTCAAAAAGACCAAGGTCGAAAACGAAGACCAGCAAATGGGCGTGGACATCGTCGCCAAGGCCCTGACGGCCCCCCTGCGCACCATCGCCAACAATGCCGGTGAAGAAGGCTCTGTAGTCCTTCAAAAGGTATTGGAAAAAGATGGCGACTACGGTTTCAATGCCCGCACCGGCAAGTTTGAGAACCTCAAAAAGGCCGGCGTCATTGATCCTGCCAAGGTGGCGCGCATCGCCGTCGAGAATGCAGGCTCCGTTGCCGGCATGTTGCTCATCACCGAATGCGTCATCAACGACAAGCCCGAACCGGCAGACAATACGCCCGCAGCTCCTATGGGCGGTGGCATGCCGGGCATGATGTAATAAAACACATCAAAATACACCGAAAACCCGAAAAGGTCGCGACTGTGTCGCGGCCTTTTTTTTTCTTTGCAAGATGAAAAAAGCCCTCTGCATAGAAACTGCCTATTTGCCTCCCATTCAATATTGGAGCAAGTGGTTGGAGCGCCCGCTCGTCTATATAGAGGCCTGCGAGCATTACGTAAAGGGCTCTTATCGCAATCGCTGCTATCTGGCCGGTTCGCATGGGCCCCTATGCCTGAGCATCCCACTGCTCAAGGGAAAAAATGAAGGCCAACCCATCCGCGAAGTGCGCATAGACAAGTCCAAACCCTGGCACAGGCAGCACTGGCAAAGCATCCAAAGCTGCTATGGCAAAGCGCCCTTCTTCGAACACTACGCCGCCGAATTGGAAACTTTTTACCAAAATCCTCCCGACTTCCTCTTTGACTGGAACATGCAGCTGCTCAACTGGATGCGGCAACAACTCGGCCTGGAGACCATCCGGGTGCAATACACGACGAGCTATGCCCGTCAACTCCCCGAAGATATAGACGACTGGCGATACGCCATCTCTCCCAAAGCGCATCGCGCACGCCCCGATCCGGACTTCTCGCCCAAGCCCTATCCTCAGCTCTTCGAAGACCGCCTCGGCTTTCTGCCAGGGCTCAGCGCCCTGGACCTGCTCCTCTGCATGGGGCCTGAAAGTTACTATCATTTGAGATGAACCAACTAAAACCCGCGGAAACCTTTAGACTGAGTTTGGCCGGACACAGCCATTTGCCTATCTTCGCAGCGCGATAAAGATTATCACCGAAAGTTGAAGCTACACAAATGGCGCAGAAAAAACTCAAATACATAGCCGTTGCCGGCAACATCGGCGCCGGCAAAACCACCCTCAGCGAAAAACTGGCGAAACATTTCAACTGGAAGGTTCACTACGAATCTACGGATGACAACCCCTATCTGAGCGATTTTTACAAGGACATGCGCCGCTGGTCTTTTCACCTGCAAATCTATTTCCTCAACAACCGCTATCGCCAACTGCTGCAAATTTTAGAAGGCGAGCACACCGTCATTCAGGATAGGACCATTTACGAAGATGCCTACATCTTTGCTCCCAATCTGCACGACATGGGCCTCATGGAAAAGCGCGACTTTGAAAACTACCGCCAGCTCTTTGAACTGATGTCTTCGCAGGTACAGCCACCCGATTTGCTCATCTACCTCAAAGCCGGCATCCCCACCCTCGTGGACCACATCGAAAAACGCGGCCGCGATTATGAGGGCAGCATGAGCTTAGACTATCTCAAACGCCTTAAC
>WGBN01000123.1 GCA_015494245.1 Saprospiraceae bacterium
GTCACAAAACGGGAAAAAATTGCAGGTCGGGGAATTTTTTTTCAGACTTCCAGCAATTCCACGCGGTTTCGGCCGAGCCGAATGCGGCCCGAGCGCTCCAATTGCTTGAGCAGGCGGGACACAGCCTCGCGCGAGGCATTGATGTCATCCGCAATTTGCTGGTGAGTAACCTCCACCACTGAAGAGCCCGTAACCTCCGCCTTGTTTTCGAGATAATCCAACAGGCGGCTGTCCATTTTCATGAAGGCGATTTTATCTATGGTGCGTATCAACTCCAGCAGGCGGTCATCGTAGGTCTTCATTACGAAGTTCTTCCAGCTCTGGTAGCGGACCATCCACTCATCTACATAGCGTATGGGGATGCCTATGAGCACGGTATCTTCTTCGGCAATGGTTTTGATGTAGCTGCGCTTGTGCATCATGCAGCAGGTAAAGGAGGCCGCACAGGTCTGGCCTTTTTCCAGATAGTACAAAAAAAGTTCGCGGCCGTTTTCGTCTTCGCGCATCACTTTCACCAGGCCGGAGACGATCAGGGGCACCTTTTTGATGTAACTGCCATATTCCATGATGACCTGGCCCTCGCGGTAGTCGTAAACGCGGCCGTGTTCGGCAATTTCTTCTTGCAGGGACTTTTCTGCTATGTGGGGAAAGCCCTCACGCAGCAGGCTCATGATGTTTTTTTCCATGGGTAAACTTACAGTTGGGTATAGCCCTATGAAGCAGCGCTTTTTTCCTGCTGCTTCCAATCGGGCTCATAGCGGACGTTCATCGTCAGCCAAATGGCCCGCGACAGGCGGTAAAAATACACAAAAAGCAGCCCCCCAATTACAAAAAGCATCAAAAAAGAATGCAACAGACTCCAATGCAAGCCCCAGCGAAAAAAAGCCACCACAGCCAGCGAAAACCAGCCCGTGATGATGTAGGAAATAAACATGGCCCCGTAGTAAAAGCCGGGCTCCGGCTCATAAGACTGTCCGCAAACGGGGCACTCCTTGTACATATCAAAGGGCTTCCTGAATGAAAAGGTAGCCGTAGGATATAAATCGCCTTCCTGGCAACGCGGGCACTTAAAATGCAAAATGCTGTACATCTTGCTTCCCTTGGAAATCAAGCCCATAGGTGACATCAGATTTTAGTCATGGCAAATGCCATCACATGTTACACTCACAATGATCCAAACAGTGCAGCAACTGCGCCACGGCATGGGCCTTCAGCGAATACATCATGCGACGCCCCTGCCGTTTGACCGACAAGATGCCTTTCAAACGCATGTTCTGCAGGTGATGCGAAGTAAGCGATTGCTCGGTATTCAGGGCTTCACAAATCTCTGAGACCGACAAACTGTCGGAGTTTTCCAGCAGATGCACGATGCCCAAACGCACCGGATGCGCCACTGTCTTCAGAATGAAAGCCGCTTTCTCAAGCTTCTCGACCTCTTTCGCATCGACTTTGAAGTTGGGGTTCTGACTTTTCATACAGCAAAGATATGAAAAGATTTTCATATTTCCCCAATACCGGCTCTAATATTTAAGCACACTGCCGCTCCGGTATTTGCCGGAAGGCGACAAACAGACCCAGTAATACATGCCTTTCGGCAAATGTTGGAGCGAGTACGCCCAGGTCTGCTGCCCTGCGGGAATCGCCCTTTCAGCTCGCAAGCGCCCGGTCAGGTCGTACAGGCGCCAGATGACCTCGGTGGACAAAGGCCCTGAGAAACTCCAAACCGCTTCACCCCGCGTGGGGTTCGGGAAAACGCGTACCTCCAAGGCCTCTTCGCCTGCCTCAGCAACGGCCACCGGCCACTGAGCCTCTACCCTGCCAAGCGCAGCCGAAGAACAGCCGGCCGCTCCAAAAACCCATTGCGTAACAGCATAACTGCCGGCATCTGTATAAATGTGTACAGGATTGGACTCGCCGGAAGTCTGGCCGTCGCCAAAATCCCAGAGATAGGAAACGGCATTCTGCGAAGTGTCGGTAAATGCCAGCTCGGCCGAACCCTGATAAAGCGTCAACAGCGTATCTCCCGGATAAAAACCCGAAGTAGGGGCATTCTGACCGGCAGACAGGGTAAGGGGTATTTCCACAGGGCCGCAAAGCTCCTCGTAGCTGATCTCCCAATCGTAAAAATACATGTACCAGGCCGGCGAATTGCCGAAAAAGGTCCTGGAATATTTGATGCGCAGCACGTCTTCCACTTCATAGGGAAAATCCATACCGGAGGTGCTGAAGTACAGCGGCACACCCTCGCCAAGCAGCAGGCGCAGGTCGTTGCCCGCCGGCACGGAAATGTTCAGTTCTATGCGCTGCTCGCCCGTGTCAGAAAGCGAAACGATTTTCTGAGAGATCAGGTCTCCGTCGCTATTGCGCAGATAAAGAATGCGAATGCCCGGCTGCTCGACATAGACCTTGACGGACTTCAGTACAAAGGGGTAAAAAGCGTCAAAAACCAAGCCTTCGTTCTGCACTTCGGTATCGGTCATGCCGTCTCCGAGATCTCGGTCTTCCATACCCACACGGGCTGTATAAGAAGTCTCCAGGCGCAAAACCGTATCCTGGCTCAGAGGAGGTGAAAGCGCGGAAGCTCCCTCTGCAAAGGGCTCTTCGGCATCCTGAAAATACCACTGATAAACAGGCTCTCCGGCTCCAAAGCTCTGGGCCTGCAAGGCTACCTGCGAGCCCTCGCACAAGAGCACTTCAGAAGCCGGCCCGGCCTCGACATAGGGCCGATTGGTGATGTGCACTTGTTTGCGCAAGCGGTTGTTTAAGGGGCGTTGATCCTCTTCTCCATTGGGCTGGGTCAATTCAGCCCACAATTCATAATTGCCTTGCGGCAAATTTAAGGCAGGGAAATCCCAGCTAAGCCGCTCTCCGGGCAAGAGCGTACCGCTCCAACTCACTTCCGCATCGGCTGTACCATCGGCGGCAAACAGATGCAGGGCAAAAGTGTAAATGGTATCCGTACCGCCATTCTCCACTTGCACCAAGCCGAAGAAATCACCGGCGCAATACACATCCTGCACGGAAAAATCCAGCAGAATCAGCTCCCGCTCGCGGGCTGCCGGAGGTACGGGCGTATTCCCCCAGGCCACCAGCGAATCGTAGGCGGCCTCCACATTGATGATGCCCATGCCGTAGGTGTTGTCTTCGCCCGGGTCTCCGAGGTCGGTACAACTGTAGTAAAGGGCGTATTTGAGCTCTTCGCCCGTCAGGTACGGAAAGGCTTCTTTGAGCAACAGAATGGAGCCCGTCACATGAGGTGAAGCCATGGAGGTGCCGTTGTAATAGGCATATCCCCCGGGCACGCAGGAGCGCACTTGTACACCCGGAGCCGACACCTCGGGCTTGATGAGCAGGGAGCTGTCGCCACCGCAGACTGAAGGGCCACGGCTGGAGAAACCGGCGATAGGCAAAGAGCTCACATTGCCATTCAAAGCGCCTACCGTGAAGGAATTCACCAGGCTGATGTTGATGTTGTGAGGAGGCGTGATGGTCTGCGCATCCGGGCCTTCGTTGCCGGCGGAAAAGATCACAGCTATACCGGCAGCTTCCATAGCTTCCAGCACCGGCACATAGACGTTGTCGCAATCGTCATTGACTGTGGGGTCGTACCAGGAGTTGTTGATGGCATCGGGAATGTCGTCTGTGGTATTGACATCGCCATCCGGATTCAACGACCACTGAAAGCCACTGATGTTGTCGGAAGTTCCCAGGCCGCAAAGGACGGCGCCGCCGATCCACTGCGCGTTGAAGGCCACACCTATGGTGTCGTCGTTCAGGCGGTCCAATCCGAGTACGGTGCCGCTCACGTGAGTGCCATGTCCGTCACAATCGTAAGGCGTCTGAGCGCCGTTTTGGCTGTACCAGGTTTGGGCGTCAGGCAGATAAAGTCCGCGGTATTTATAAGAGGTAGCGGGTTGGTTGGGGTCCACCCCCGTATCCATGACGAAAGCCACGCGGCCATAGCCCGTATAGCCTTTTGCCCAGAGCGCCGGAGCCTTGATGGCAGCCAGACCCGGCTCAATGCCATCGGGCTCGGAGGGTGCAAGAGACGCATCCTCCACGCAGGTACTCTCCACCTGCTGCAAGGGGGCATCCCAGTCTATGTAGGCGATTTCTTCGCGCAGCAGGAGTTCATCCAGCAAAGAGGGCTTCACCCTGGCCGACAGCATGTTGACGATCCAGAAAGAGCGAAGGCTGCCGCTTTGCACGCGTGTATCTTTGCGAAGAAATTCGAGCAAAGCGCCCTGCGTTTGTGCGGCTTTTTCCTGCAGGGCCGGCAAGAGCTCGGCGATTCTTTTCTGCACCGGATAGTGTTCTCTGAGAAAACGCTCGTGCATGGCGTGCACATCCACCTGCCCGTTCAACACGATCAGCACGGGGACGTATGCAGAGGGATTTTCTTTCAACTGTTGTTGCAGCCTCTGAGTCAGGTAGGGCGATTGGGCGGAGAGGGAAGCTCCCGCATATATTTTCTCTACGGAAGAGGCAGGCCTCCACAAGGAGGCAGGCAGTAAAAAGAAAATGAGGATAAAAGTTCTCATGGGAAGTGTGTGTCT
>WGBN01000124.1 GCA_015494245.1 Saprospiraceae bacterium
AGATACACCTCCGGCTGCTTCCGAAACCCTGAGTAAAAATGTGGAAGACCTCGGCAAAAAGGTGATCGAAACCGCAGCGCCCATCGTAGAAAAAGTGAAGGGCGCCACCGAAGAACTGGGCGGCAAAGTAATCGAAAAAACGGCTCCCGTGGTGGAAAAAGCCAAAGACCTGGCCGAAGAAGTGGGCGGTAAAGTGATCGAAAAAGCCACTCCGGCCGTGGAAAAAGCCAAAGAAATAGCCGAAGACGTGGGCGAAAAAGTGATCGAAAAAGGCGGCGAAGCGCTGGAGCAGGCCAAGGAAGTTTTTTCAGATTTTGCCGAAAAGGCCAAAGAAAAATTCTCGGAGTTTTACGAAAAAGCCCAGGACGCTGCTGAAGAAGAAAAGGATATCGCCGAAAAAGCCGCCAAAGAAGCCGGCAAAACTACCCTGGATGACGCCATTCGCGAAGCCGAAGACATGAGTCAGCAGGCTCCGCCATCCAAGCCTTCTCTCAGCGATAGCCTGCTCGAAGACGACGACTTTTTCTCCAAAGCCGAGCGCTATGCCGAGGGCGATTACAGCGCTTTCAACGACCCTGCCAAGCCCAAAATTGAGAAAAACCCCTCTTCTGAGAAACCTGAAAAAGAAGGGCCTGTCAAAGGCTTTGACGACCTCGATGGCGATGGCGACGATTTGATAGACGACGCCATTGTGGAGAAAGATGAGTAAATGATTGGAATTGAAGATGCTACCCGAACAGTCCTCAGCCGGAGCCGGAATTGGGGCGATGAGTTCGTCCCCTTAACCGAGGCTCTCGGCCGCGTACTGAAAGAGCCCCTGCTTGCCGATCGCGATTTCCCCCCCTATACCCGCGTGACCATGGATGGCATTGCCATTGATTTTCGCAGCTATGCAGCGGGGCAGCGGAGTTTTCCCATACAGGGATTGCAGGCGGCCGGCAGCCCTCAAATGGAACTCAAAAATCCCGAACACTGCCTCGAAGTGATGACCGGTGCCGTCTTGCCCAAAGGAACCGATACCGTCATCCCCTACGAAGAGGTCGAGTTGCGGGATGGGGTGGCCATAGTGATTCCCGACTCCTTTAAACAGGGCAAAAACGCACACCTGCAGGGCTTAAACCGCAAACAGGGCGATTTGATTGTGTCTTCCGGCAAATGGATTTCTGCTGCCGAATTGGGCGTAGCTGCTACGGTGGGAAAAACCGAGCTCAAAGTCGCTACCCTGCCAACCGTCTGCATCATCACTACCGGCGACGAACTGGTGGAAGTGAACGAAACACCGCTCCCGCACCAAATTCGCAAGTCGAATGCCTATTCCGTGCAGGCACTGTTGCGCATGTATGGAATAGAGAGCGATTTGCGCCATATTTACGATGAGCGGGAGGAGATACGAAGGGTGCTGAGCGCCTGCCTGGAGCAGTACGACATCCTCGTTTTGAGTGGAGGCGTCTCCAAAGGCAAGCTGGATTTTATTCCGGGGGTTTTGGAAGAGTTGGGGGTAGAAAAACTGTTTCATCGGGTAAAGCAAAGGCCGGGCAAGCCGTTTTGGTTTGGCGAAAGCCGCGAAAGAAATACAGTGGTTTTTGCCCTTCCGGGAAATCCCGTCTCCTCTTTTATGTGTACGCGGCGTTATCTGATGCCCTTTTTGCACAAGAGCCTTAGCGGGCAGGAAGCCCCGCCGCAGTATGCCCGTTTGGCAGAGCCTTTTACCTTTAAGCCGGATTTGACTTATTTTTTGCAAGTCAGCCTGAAGTCCACGGCCGAAGGCGTTTTGCTGGCCCATCCCGTCCCCGGCAAGGGCTCCGGCGACCTGGCGAATCTCTGTGATGCTGAAGCTTTTTTGGAATTACCTGCGGGCAGAGAGCACTTTGAAGCAGGGGAGAGCTTCAGGCTATGGGGATTCCGGCCGTTGAAAAACTGATTCGCTTATGGACCTTTCACACCTCAATAAAGACAACAAACCCTCGATGGTGGATGTGGGGGAGAAGCCCGTTACCTTGCGCATAGCCCGCGCTCAATGTTACGTGGATTTGCCCGAGGAACTGTCGGCTTTGCTGGAAGAAGATGAAATACACAGCAAAAAAGGCCCTGTTTTTCAAACGGCCATGCTGGCAGGTGTGATGGCTGCCAAAAAAACCGGCGAGCTCATTCCGCTCTGCCACCCGCTCGGGTTGGATCAATGTACCGTGGACATTCGCGCCGAGGGGAAAAACCGCATCTGCATCAGTTGTACGGCGCGTCTGCACGGAAAAACAGGCGTGGAAATGGAAGCCCTCACAGGCGCTTCTGTGGCTGCGCTGACCATTTACGACATGCTTAAGGCGCTCTCTCACGACATTCGCATTACAGACTTGCAGCTGATGGAGAAGAGCGGTGGAAAACGAGATTTTCACAGAAAAACTGAGACTACATGAATCCGGAGGAAATCAAAAAATTGGTCGAGCAACTTCTGCCTTATGCCATGCAGTTGCTCGCGGCTGTAGCCGTTTTACTGGTAGGCCTTTGGGCCGTCAATAAGTTGATTGCTGCCATGGCCCGGGCTATGGAGCGCAGCAAGATCAGCAAAGAGATTCATCCCTTTTTGCTTTCCATGAGTTCCATCTTGCTGAAAGTCTTACTCTTGTTTAGCGTAGCGGGTATGCTGGGCATCAACACGGCTTCTTTTGTAGCTGTACTGGCAGCCGCAGGTTTTGCCGTAGGCATGGCCCTGCAAGGCAGCCTGAGTAACTTCGCTGCCGGAGTGATGATTCTCATTTTTAAACCCTATAAAATCGGCGACCTGGTTGAAATTGGAGACTACATCGGTCATGTGCGGGAAATTCAAATCTTCAATACCATACTGGAAACGCCCGACAAGCGAACGGTCATCATGCCCAATTCGGAAGCCGGAGGAGATACAATCGTCAACTGGAGTACACGGGATATGGTGCGCGTCGAAGTCAAAATCCCCATGCCCTATGGCGAGGATTTCCCCCGCGTGAAAGACATCCTGCTACCCGTACTGAAAAACACGCCCGGAGTCCTGTCCGAGCCGGAACCGGAAGTGGGCATAGACTCCTTCGATTCGCATTACATCGAACTCGCCCTGCATGCTTATTGTCGCCCCGATGACTACTGGCCCGTCTATTACGCGATAGGAGAAAATGCCAAACGAGCCTTCAGCGAAGGAGGCGTCATGATTGCCTATTCGGAAGGTGTGGAGCTGGGGAAAATTGGGTTGTGATTAGTGTTTAGCGTTTAGTGTTTAGTGTTTAGTGTTTAGTGTTTAGCGTTTAGTGTTTAGTGTTTAGCGTTTAGTGTTTAGTGTTTAGTGTTTAGCGTTTAGCGTTTAGCGTTTAGCGTTTAGCGTTTAGTGTTTTTTGTTGTATTTTTGTTTGTTGGCGAAGCGGGGCGGGCTTCAGCCCGCCCGCAAGCTAAGCGGGCTTCAGCCCGCTAAACGCATGTCATCGTTTTAAAGAAACGCCATGAAAAAATTCATTTTCACCCTGCTTGCCATTCTGTTCATGGGTTTTCTCTTTATTTATGGCTGTGCCATTACCGACTTGCGCACCGAACTCGTCAAGACGCAGCCGGATGAGGCGCGGGGACGTGCCTTGCTGGATAGTGCCTGGAAGGCTTATGGCGGAACGGCCTGGGATAGTCTGGAGTCTTATTCCTATCTCTTGCACGACCATTTTTACGGCTTTGTGGGCAAACAGGGAAATCCCTATCCCGGAGATACGGCTTGGATGCAATGTGCCTTTTTGCCCTATACCTTTACGGGCAAAGTGACTTTTACGGAAGGTAAATGGAAGGGGCTTAGCTGGGGCTTACAGGCCTGGCAGCCCTATGTGATAGAGGCGGGAACTCAGGAGCCCGTTTTGAAAAAAGACAAAGACATCAGCTTTTGGTTGCCCACTTATCAGTATTTTTTTGAACTGCCTTTGCGCCTGCGAAGCGCCACCGTTGTCTCCTATGCCGGCATAGGCGAAATGGATGGAAAGAAATACGAGCTGGTCTTTGCCTCCTGGAATCGGGCCGCGCCCCAGCGGGATATAGACCAATATGTCGTTTGGATCAATCCGGATAGCAAGCTCATTGAACGGGTGGATTACACCATTCGGGATGTTTACCCTTTTCTCAAAGGCACTTTGAAATACAAAGACTTTGAGCCGATCGGGCCATTTCGCATTCCCACTTACATGCCGGTTTCTTCCAATTTGCAAAAGGGGCTCCTGCACGAAATTTTCATCACCCGTTTTGTGCCCAACCGGCCTCCCCGTGAAGAGGTGCTGGTCTTGCCCGGACACGAGCCAAAGCGGGATAGCAAAGATTAACACTATTTTTTCCTGGATAGCGGGGCTGCCTTGCACTAAGGCTTCGACACCACCAACTTCACCGGAGTTTTTTTCCCTTCGATGAAAAGCAGGTACATGCCTGTGGGCAAGTTTTGTACGGAGAGACTGCCTTCAGGAGCATTGAGCGTTTGTTCCAACCGGCATTTTCCCTGCAAGTCGCTTAGGCGGATTTTGAGGGGGTACTGTACTCCCCGTGGTGCTTGCCAGTAAAGCGAGCCCGAGACGGGGTTGGGATAAAACTGCCAGGCTTCTTCCTCACCTGCTTCGCGCGTATCTGTGAGGCAGGCCGTTTCATTGCTTGCCTGAAAAGTAGGGGAGAGGATGCCAAAACTTCCGCTGCCGTTGGGACAGCGGGCGTAGGCATAATCCGTGAGCTGGGCGCCAAATTGTACGCCGTCTAAGAGGTTGCCGGCAGGGTCGGAGAGGAAAAGCGCCTCGCCATCGGCGGAGAGTTTGAAGTTGGCGTGCAAGCCCTGTTGTGTCTCGTCCTTGTCTAACCAGACGATGAGATAACCCTGAGCTTCAATTTGTGCACCGGCGGGAAAAGTCCACTTTTGCAGATTACTTTCGTCATCAGAGAGGTGATAGCCTTCGAGAGAGACGAGCTGTGAAGTGTTGTTGTACAGCTCCACCCAGTCGTCGAACTCTCCGTCTTGGTCGGCCTGAGTCGTCGCATTGGAAGCCATGAGCTCATTGATGGCGATGTCGGAGGCGATGCCCAGTTCGTAGTAGGCAAAAGTGGCGTTGTAGGGCAGGAAGGTACCCGCTTCGGCATTTTCTGCGTAAAAGGCAAATTGCAATCCCGTACTTCCCATGTTTACGAACACTCCAAAAATGCCGTCGCCCGCGGCGCCATCCTGATGATTGCCGTCGTCATACATGGGGAGCATGGAAAAATCTTCAGTGCTGTTGTAGCGATAGAGCAGCCAGCAGGAGTCGGCTTCTTGGGTTTCTATGTTAATCCAAAGTTGTTCGCCGGGCATGGCGGCATAGGCTGAAGGTTGAAAGTTGCCCAGATTGGGTGCTGTTACCTGCCATTCGGGAGAGTTTTGTAAATAGTCTGTACGGGCGTCCATCAACTCCTGCAAGCCCACGATGGAAAAGGGATTCCCTCCCGGCCCTGTGATGTTTATGCTTTGGTAGAGGTTGTCTTCAAAATCGCTGAAACTGTAAAGGGCATTGGGGTCGTCCTGTACGGCTTGTGAAATGAGTGTTTGCAATTCTTCGGCTTTCGCTAAATAAGCCCCATTGGCAAAGAAATGTTCCAACATGGCGCGATAATGGGCATAGTACATTTTGCGATAGCGCTGATCGTTGAGCAGGAGTTCG
>WGBN01000125.1 GCA_015494245.1 Saprospiraceae bacterium
AATGTAGTACTTTCTTTGCAACCAAAAAAACAATACTGAAAATTTATGTCTCCGGCTGCTCGCTCAGGCTTTCGCCGCTTTGGGCTGCCTGAACCTGCCGGCGGTACATATCGGCGTAATAACCGCCGCGGGTCAGCAATTCTGCATGCGTCCCCTGCTCTACGATTTTGCCCTGAGCGAGTACGATAATTTTGTCGAAAGACAAGAGCGAAAAAATTCTGTGAGTGATGATGATGACGGTTTTTCCCGCCATTTCCTCGCGCAAATGTTGCTGGATGGCCTTTTCCGTTTCCGAATCCACGGCCGAGAGGGAGTCGTCTAACAAGAGGATGCGAGGCTTTTTGATGAGGGCACGGGCGAGGGAAATGCGCTGCTTTTGGCCTCCGGAAAGGGTTACACCCCTTTCGCCGACCTGGGTTTCAAAGCCTTTCGGCAAATGCAATACATCCTGATAGACGGCGGCTTTGCGCGCATAGTTTTCGATCTCTTCCTCAGTGGCATCCGGCTTGCCAAAGCGAATGTTGTTGGCTACGGTATCCGAAAAGAGGAAGACATCCTGGGGAGCATAGCCGATATTCCGGCGCAGATTGTACAAATCGTGCTCGCGCAGGTCTTTGCCATCCACTTCAATGGAGCCGGAAGTAAGCTCATACATGCGCTCCAGCAACTCTGCCAGCGTGCTCTTGCCCGAGCCCGTCTGCCCCACTATGGCCATCTTCTGGCCGGCCTTCAACTCAAAGCTGACGTTCTCCAGAGCGACAATTCCCGTATCGGGATACCGGAAAGTAACATCCCGGAAGGCGATATCCCCTCTCAAGGGATGCGGGTCCTCCACCTCATTGATGATGTCGGGCCGGATGTCCAGTATCTCATTGATGCGCTTTTGCGAAGCTGCCGCCTGCTGTATGGTGGAAGCCACCCAACCAATGGCCGTAACGGGCCAGGTCAGCATGCTGACGTACAACACAAACTCGGCTACATGACCCGGGCTGATCTGACCTGCAATCACAGCCCGCGCGCCGGCATAGACGGTGATGACGATGCTCAGGCCGTTCAGCAGAATGATCAAAGGCCGGAAAAAGGCATTGACGCGCACCAGCCCCATGGCATGGCTGCGGTATTTCTCGCTCTGGTCTCCAAAAAAGGCCACGAAAAAGCGCTCCCGCACATAGGCCTTCACAACCCTGATGCCGGAATAAACCTCCTGGGCAATGGAGTTCAATCGCCCCAATTGCTGCTGGATGCGCTCGCTGCGCCGATTGATGATGCTGCTGACGTAATAAATGGACACCGACAAAACCGGCAAGGGCAACAAACTGTACAGCGTCAACTGCGGGCTGACCCGCAGCATGGAGCTGAGAACGAAAACAAACAAAAACAAAAGGTTGACACTGTACATCATCACAGGCCCCACGTACATACGCACCTTGGAAACGTCTTCGGCTATGCGCGACATCAGGTCGCCGGTATTGCGGCGCTTGTAGAAGGCAGGGGTCAGGCGTTCATAGTGGGCAAAAATGTCGTTGCGCAAGTCCCGCTCAATGAGGCGGGACATATAGATAATGGTCTGCCGCATCCAGTACATGAAGAAGCCCATCATCAGCGCCAGGGCAATGACGAGCAGGGCAAAGAGTAAAAGGGCACTACCCAGTTCGTTCACCAGCAGTTGCTGGTTTTCAAAGCCATTGAAGAGGCTGTAAAAACGCAGATTCTCAAACACCACATCCAAGGCCTGGCGAATCACGCGGGGCTGTAAGACCTTAAAAAAATTGGCGCTAATCACGAAAAAAGCCCCGATCAGCAAGCGGTAGCGGTAACGCCAAAGGTATTTGTTCAGTGCAAATAAAGCAGACATGGTCAATAGCTCCCCCAAAACCTGCGCAGGAACCACTCCAGCGAGAACAGCGCCAGCAGCAGAAAAAAGATCCACTTCAGGTGAATGGCCTCGCGGGTGCGCGTGCTGTGATGTAAAACGGGTTTCAAAGTACTCAGCGAATCTAAGCGCGCGGGAATCTTCGCCAGCTCATCGGGCCGGAAAAACGCCCCGCCACTGCGCCCGGCAAGCAAACGCAAAATGCCGTGCCGCGCGGTCAGGTCGTACAACTCCAATTGCAGAGGCTCTACGCTAAAGCGACCGGAATAGCTCAGGCGCTGTCCCTCCTGCTCTACCGAAGCCTCATAGGTATAAGCGCCTACGGGCAAGATGCCGGCATTCAGGCGATAGGCGTGGTCGGTTTTGTCGAAGACGTATTCATATTTGTGGCCCTCGGCATCGGTGATGACGAGAGCAGCCTCGGGCTCGTTGACAGCTTCGTAGTTTTCGTTGTAAAGGCGGGCGTCGAAGAGAATGGGCTCGTTCTCGGAGAAAAGCTGTTTTTGCAGGCTCACTCTAAAGCGCCTTTTATCGTCTTTGAGCGCGGAGTACTGCACGGTTTTGAGGAAGAGCTCCGACACCAGGTCGAAATTTTGAAATTGCAGATAGTCGAACAGTTTCCATCTCCAAAAGCCCTCACCGGCAAGGATGGCCGTGCGGTGATCGCCTTCTTCGCCCATCAGCCAGAGCGGGTACTCCGTTTTCACGGAGCCGATTTTTTGATGCAGCAACACCCGCGCATCGGGTTTGGCTTCGTATTGGCCGAAAGGCGCAGCGAGGGGCGGAAAATTGGGCAGTTCTTTGCCCAGCGCCTCATCCACCGTAAAGGCCGCAAAGGAGGGATTGGGC
>WGBN01000126.1 GCA_015494245.1 Saprospiraceae bacterium
CCTTGTAGCGCAGGCGCGACTCGGAGATGCCCTGTGAGATGAGGTAGGCCATGACGGATTTTGCTCGCTTGCGGGAGAGATAAATGTTGTAGCGTTCTTCGCCCTCGCTGTCGGTGTGGCCGTTGATTTGTATTTTCATGTGGGGGTGCTCGCGCATGATTTTGACCAGCTTGTTGAGCTCGACGTAGGAGCGGGGGTGCAGGTACCATTTGTCGAATTCAAAATACAAGTGCTTGAGGCGAATGGTCTTCCCCACTTCCAACTCCTGCCTGAGTAAATCGTCTTTGGCGAGCTTTAGGGGGAGGATGGGCGGCACCTTTTTTAACAGCACATCGTCTATGTAGTAATAAGCGTAGCCGAGTGGATTTTTGATTTTGGGGGTGAGGGCCTCAGTGCTGTCGTCGGGATAAAAATTGCCGATGAGGAGGTACTCGTAGGCGGTGTCGGCCACAAAGCGTCCGGAGATTTTTTGCCAGCCCGGGCGGGAGAGGACGTCTTCTGCTTCGATGGTGGTGGGCAGCTGCAATTCTTCGGGCCGGGCGAGGTAGTCGGCTTTTTCCATGCTCAGCGCCATGCCGAGGCGGTTGATGCGCATGCCCCGCGGCAGGGGCTGCACCCACATTTCAAAATAGTAATGTTGGCCCGGAACCAGCGGCTCGGCTAAAAGCGCCTGCAAAAACTCGCGGCAGTGTGGCTTTTTTTCATCTTCTCCGCCCTGGCTGCCTTGCCAGTTTCCGCAGCCATAGACGGTGATGCCGGCATAGCAAAGGCCTTTGTGCGCTTTCGTTTGGCCAAAGCCCCTTTCCTTCCAGTACTTCGGAATGAGGACGCGGGGATGGTACAGATCCGGAGAGGTGAAGATGGCCGATTCCCAGTACTTGCTTCGCGCGGTGAAGGCCTTGCCGTTGTAGTACCAGTTGTTGCGGGTGTTGCTCAGCTTTTCAAAACCCGGGTTGGGGATGATGTTTTGCTGAGCCTGCCCGCGAAAGGTGGGGAGCAGAAAAAGGATTAAGATGCAGGCAAATCGGAAACCCATAGGTGAAAGTGGAGTTTGGGGGCCGAAGCCCCCAAACGGTTTTTACAGGTTGAATTCAATTCCCTGTGCAAGGGGAACGTCCTTTCCGTAGTTGATGGTATTGGTCTGCCGGCGCATGTAGGCTTTCCATGCATCGGAGCCGCTTTCGCGGCCGCCGCCGGTTTCCTTTTCGCCTCCGAAGGCGCCGCCGATTTCCGCTCCGCTGGTGCCGATGTTGACGTTGGCGATGCCGCAGTCGGAGCCGGCACAGGAGAGGAAGAGCTCGGATTCGCGCAGGTTGTTGGTCATAATGGCCGACGACAAGCCCTGAGGCACGCCGTTTTGCATGGCAATGGCCTCCTCAATATCCTTGTATTTCATGAGGTAGAGGATGGGCGCGAAAGTTTCGTTTTGCACGATTTCGTAGTGGTTTTCGACTTCGGCGATGCAGGGCTTGACGTAGCAGCCTCCCGGGTAGTCTTCGCCTTCGAGCACGCCGCCTTCGACGAGGAAGTTTCCGCCTTCGCGCTTGATTTCTTCGAGGGCGCGCAGGTACATGTTGACGGCATCCTTGTCAATCAGCGGGCCGACGTGGTTGGCGGTATCCAGGGGGTTGCCGATTTTCAATTGGCCATAGGCGTTTTTGAGGGCCTGGGCTACCTCGTCGTAAATGCTTTCGTGGATGATGAGGCGGCGGGTACTGGTACAGCGCTGTCCGGCCGTTCCCACAGCTCCGAAGAGGGCGCCGGTGAGCACGATCTTGAGGTCGGCCGAGGGCGTGATGATGATGGCGTTGTTGCCGCCCAATTCCAACAGGCTGCGCCCGAGGCGTGCAGCCACGGCCTGGCCGACGATCTTACCCATGCGGATGCTGCCGGTGGCAGAGACGAGCGCCACGCGCTTGTCGTGAGTCATGTACTCGCCCACGCGATAGTCGCCCACGATGATGTTGCAAACGCCTTCCGGAACATCGTTTTCGCGCAAAACCTCGTGCAAGAGCTTCTGGCAGGCTACGGCACAGAGAGGCACTTTCTCAGAGGGCTTCCACACGCAAACGTCGCCACAAACCAGAGCGATCATGGAGTTCCACGACCAAACGGCTACGGGAAAGTTGAAGGCCGAAATGATGCCCACAATGCCCAGCGGATGCCACTGCTCGTACATGCGGTGATTCGGCCGCTCGGAATGCATGCTCAGGCCGTACAGTTGGCGCGAAAGACCTACCGCAAAGTCGCAGATGTCAATCATCTCCTGCACTTCGCCCCAGCCTTCCTGCAGGCTTTTACCCATTTCGTAGGAAACCAGACGCCCCAGCTCGTCCTTGTATTCGCGCAGCTTGTTGCCGTATTGGCGGACGATCTCACCGCGGCGGGGAGCAGGTATCTTGCGCCACACCTTAAAAGCCTCCTGAGCTTTGGCGATGACTTGTTCGTATTCTTCCTTGCTCGTTACGCTCACCTTGGCGATGTAAGAGCCGTCAATGGGCGTAAATGATTCGATGTACTCGCCGGAATCCGAAGACTCCAGGCCGGTCCAGGTGCCGGGGTTGACGTCTTCCAACCCGAGGCGTTTGATAAAATCCAGGTTCATTTTTCAGGTTTTACTTGTTGTTTGGTGTAAAGGCAAAAGAGCCCGCAGGCTCTTTTACATATTTCTCCGGTACTGCCCGCCTACTTCGTAGAGGGCATTTGTAATTTGGCCCAAGGTACAGTATTTGGTCGTTTCCATGAGCTCGTCGAAGGTGTTTTTATTTTCCACGGCCTTGCGTTGCAGGCGGCTGAGCATTTCAGGTGCTTTTTCGGCCTGTGCCTTTTGCTGATTCAGGCAGGTTTGTATCTGGCGTTCTTTTTCCTCCTGTGTCGCCCGCACCACTTCTTTGGGCAAAATGGTAGGCGAGCCGTCTTTACCGAGGAAGGTGTTGACCCCGATGATGGGCAGCTTGCCGCTCAGCTTCAGGGATTCGTAGTACATGCTTTCCTCCTGGATTTTGTTGCGCTGATACATGTTTTCCATAGCGCCCAGCACGCCGCCGCGCCCCGTCAGCCGGTCGAATTCCGCCAGCACGGCCTCTTCCACCAAATCGGTCAGCTCTTCGATGATGAAGGAGCCTTGCAGCGGGTTTTCGTTCTTGGCCAGCCCCAGCTCGTGGTTGATGATGAGTTGTATGGCCACGGCCCGGCGCACGCTCTCTTCGGTGGGCGTGGTGATGGCCTCGTCATAGGCATTGGTGTGCAGGGAGTTGCAGTTGTCGTAAATGGCGTACAGCGCCTGCAGGGTGGTGCGTATGTCGTTGAAGGAAATTTCCTGGGCGTGCAGCGAGCGCCCCGAAGTCTGGATGTGGTACTTCAACTTTTGGGCACGTTCATCGGAGCCGTACTTGAGCTTGAGGGCTTTCGCCCAAATGCGGCGGGCCACGCGGCCAATCACGGCATACTCGGCATCCACGCCATTGGAGAAGAAGAAGGAGAAATTGCGGGCAAAGTCATTCACATCCATGCCGCGGGCCAGATAGTACTCCAGATAAGTAAAGCCATTGGCCAGCGTAAAAGCCAGTTGCGTAATGGGGTTGGCCCCGGCCTCGGCAATGTGATAGCCGGAGATGGATACGGAATAGAAATTCCTTACCCTGTGGTCAATGAAGTACTGCTGCATGTCGCCCATGAGACGCAGGGAGAACTCGGTGGAGAAGATGCAGGTGTTTTGTGCCTGGTCTTCCTTCAGGATGTCGGCCTGTACCGTGCCACGAACGGCATTCAGGGCGTGGGCTTTGCAGTTCTCATACATCTCGGCTTCCAACACCTGGTCGCCGGTGAGGCCGAGGAGGAGCAGGCCGAGTCCGTTGTTGCCTTCCGGCAAATGCCCGTGATACCTGGGACGCGGCAATCCCCTTTCGTCGTACAGCTCCCGCAATTTGGCTTCCACGCGATCTTCCAGGCCGTGCTCGCGGATGTATTTTTCGCATTGCTGGTCTATGGCGGTATTCATAAAGAAAGCGCACATGGCAGCAGCCGGCCCGTTGATGGTCATGGATACGGAGGTCTTCGGGTCGCAGAGGTCGAAGCCGGAGTACAACTTCTTCATGTCGTCTAAGCAGCAGATGCTCACGCCGGAATTGCCGATTTTGCCGTAGATGTCGGGGCGATAGTCGGGGTCTTCGCCGTATAGCGTTACGCTGTCGAAGGCCGTGGAGAGGCGCGCTGCCGGCATGCCCTGGGCGAGGTAGTGAAAGCGGCGGTTGGTGCGTTCGGGTGCGCCTTCGCCGGCGAACATGCGCGTGGGGTCTTCGCCCTTGCGCTTAAAGGGAAACACCCCTGCGGTGTACGGAAACTCCCCGGGCACATTCTCCTGCAGGCTCCAGCGCAGAATTTCGCCCCAGTCTTTGTAGCGGGGCAGCACCACCCGTGGCACTTTGGTGTGGCTGAGGGTTTCGACCTTGGTATTTACCTTGATTTCCCGCCCGCGCACCTTATAGGTGAAGACCTCTGCTTCATAGGCGGCCTTTTTGGTTTCCCACTGTTCGATGATTTGCATGCAGCGGCCGTCCAATTGGCGTTGGGTTTCTTCGTAGGCTTTTTCCAGGGCTTCCAACAGTTGTTCGCGTCCGGTGCTTTCGTCTTCTTCGTTCATGCCGGCGAGGGCCAGGGCGGGCATGCCCGTGGTGGAGGGTGTTTCGCGCAGGGTTTTCATGGCGAGTTGCAGGCCGTAGAGCTTTTGGGCGATGGCGACCTGCTCGTCCACCCAACGGTCATAGCGCCGGTTGTTCTCGGCGATTTCGGACAGGTACCTGATGCGATCGGGGGGTATGATGTATATCTTTTCGCTTTCGCCTTCCGGCAAATGCAGTTGCGGGTAGAGTTCGGCTCCGGTTTTTTCGCTAATGGTGCGCATCAGGGCCTTGTAGAGCCTGTTCGTCCCCGGGTCGTTGAACTGGGAGGCGATGGTGCCATATACCGGCATTTCGCTCAGCTCTTTTTCCCAGAGTTGGTGGTTGCGTTGATACTGTTTTTGCACGGCCCGCAGCGCATCCTCCGCCCCCCGCTTGTCGAATTTATTGATGGCGATGAGGTCGGCAAAGTCCAGCATGTCTATCTTTTCCAACTGGGTGGCTGCGCCAAACTCCGGCGTCATCACATAGAGCGAGAGGTCGGCATGGTCCACGATTTCCGAGTCGGATTGCCCGATGCCGGAGCTTTCCAACAGGATGAGGTCGAAGCCGGCGGCCTTGAGCACCTCTATGGCCGGAGCGATGTGTTTGGAGAGCGAGAGGTTGGCTTCGCGCGTTGCCAGCGAGCGCATATACACGCGAGGATTGGAGACGCTGTTCATGCGGATGCGGTCGCCCAGCAGGGCGCCGCCCGTTTTGCGCTTGGTGGGGTCCACGGAAAGCAGGGCGATGTGCTTGTCGGGAAAGTCCATGAGAAAGCGCCGCACCAGTTCGTCGGTCAGGCTGGATTTACCTGCACCGCCCGTTCCGGTAATGCCCAGTACGGGAATGACTTTCTTTTTCCCTGCTATTTTCTCCTGCAACTTCCGTCGGAGTTTTCCGGCTTCTTCCTGCTCATTTTCCATGATGGTGATGAGGTGAGCAATGGCGAGCTGGTCGTCGGGAGTCAGTTGAGAGAGGTCTTTGTCAATTTTCAGGGGTGGCTCAAAGTCGCTTTTTTGAAGCAGGTCGTTGATCATCCCCTGCAGGCCCATGGCGCGGCCGTCGTCGGGGGAGTATATTTTTTCGATGCCGTACTCCTGCAGGGTCTCGATTTCCGAAGGCAAAATGGTGCCTCCGCCCCCGCCGAAAATCTTGATATGACCTGCGCCTTTTTCCTGGAGCAGGTCGTACATGTATTTGAAGAACTCGTTGTGCCCTCCCTGATAAGAGGTAATAGCAATGGCCTGAGCATCCTCCTGAATAGCTGTATTGACAATCTCCTCCGCCGAGCGATTATGCCCCAGGTGGATGACCTCTGCCCCCGATTGCTGCATAATGCGGCGCATGATGTTGATGGCCGCATCATGCCCGTCAAACAGCGAAGCAGCCGTAACGATGCGTATGTGATGCCGGGGCCGGTATGGTTCTACGGTTTGGCTCATATCAAATGGTTTAAGCGCAGCCCTCTCCAAAGGAGACAAAAAGGCCACAGTACAAAACTGCCCTCGCAAGTCTGTACTTTTTATAACAGTTGAGGCAGGGCAAAAGATGCCCCTTTTGAGGGTACAAAGGTAAGGAATTTTTGTGGGGAGCTTATCCGTTTGTCAGTTAGCAGGGCGGGCTTCAGCCCGCCCGCCCGTTAGGCGGGCTTCAGCCCGCGATACCCACGGGTTTAGCCCCGTGCTCAACGTTTGTTTTCCTTCTAAAATCAGAGTTCGTTAATCGTTAATCGTCATTCAAAAGAAGCTGGTCTTTGAGCTTTTCATTGGTTCATTCTCCATCATTCCCGCGATGCGAAGCGAGCGTAAAATCACATTAGAGGCCGTAAGGCCTCCACATTAGTGCCGCAGGCGCCACATTAGAACGCGAAGCGTTCCACATTCTCCATTCTCCATTTTTCTTATCTTTGTTCCATGCAAAAACTACCCGTAGGCATACAAAGCTTTCAGGAACTTCGCCAAGGCGGATACCTTTATGTAGATAAGACGAAGCACATTTACAAACTCGCTTTGGGTGGAAAGTACTACTTTCTCTCCCGCCCCCGTCGCTTTGGCAAGTCTTTGCTGGTGAGTACGTTTAAGGAATTGTTTGAGGGCAGCAAAGAACTGTTCAAAGGCCTGTGGATAGAAGAGCATTGGGACTGGGAGAAGACCAATCCGGTTATACATCTCCGTTTCAGCAGTCTGGGGTATAAGTCTTTGGGGTTGGAAAGAGCTTTGCATGAATTCCTCGATGAGGTCATAGAGGAACACCATCTCGGAGTAGAGGAAGAAGCTCTGGAAAAGAAATTCAGAGAAATTTTTGCAAGCCTTGCGGCAAAAAAAGGGCAGGTGGTATTGCTCATAGATGAGTACGACAAACCCATCATAGATTATCTTGGCGAAGAAGTGGCACAGGCTAAGGAAAACCAACAGGTACTTAAGACTTTTTATTCGGTGATTAAGGATAGTGACCCCTATATTCGGATGCTGTTC
>WGBN01000127.1 GCA_015494245.1 Saprospiraceae bacterium
CGGCATTTACTTTCGGGTACCCAATTCCAGAGGCGTGGTCTTCTACCTGAAGGGCAATTCCCGCAGCGTGAAGGGCTGGGGCAAGTTTGCCAAAGATTTTGTCAGCAAGGGATATGACTTTTTTATGATTGACTACCGGGGCTTTGGCAAAAGCCGCGGCAAACGCACAGAGACGACCCTCTTCAGCGATGCCCAACTGGTCTATAAGTGGCTGGCCGAGCGCTATGACGAAAAGGATATCGTACTCTATGGCCGCTCCCTCGGCAGCGGCATCGCCGCCCGCATAGCCTCCTGGAACAGACCCCGGATGCTAATCCTCGACTCTCCCTACTACAGCTTCTTATATAACATCCGTCGCTATGGCTTTTTTCTGCCCTTAAAGCTGCTGTTGCGCTATAAGATTCGCACGGACCAGTACATCAAATTGATCAAATTTCCCATTTTTATTTTACACGGAACCAAGGACAGGCTCATCCCCCACAAGCAAAGCGAGATGCTGCTCAAAGTCAATCCCGAATGGACTTGCCTGATCTCCATCGAAGGTGCCGGCCACAACAACCTGCCCGATTTCGCAGCCTATCACGAGTGGCTGTACGACATTCTGAACAAAGAAGACCTCTTTTACCAACTCAGACTTGATTGCAAAGTTGCATAAAATAAATCACACCATCTGACAATCCGGGCGTTTGTTAGATCTACAAGATTGAGCTTGTCAAAATCCGCAAAAATCCGCTGCATCCTCGAAAATCTTTCCGCATTCTATTAAGGTATTGCTGCTTGGCACCAATAGCCAATAGAACGCGGATGACGCGGATCGTGCGGGTTTCCGCGGGTTTTAGTTGGTTTACCTTGGCTACCCGGGTTCCGAAAAGAGGCAGGAGTAGCCCCCTGAGCGAAGTCGAAGGAGCCCCCTGAGCGAAGTCGAAGGAGTCCCCTGAGCGAAGTCGAAGGGCGCCCCCTTTAGAGGCTGGGGGCGCGGGCAGCCGGAAAAAAGCAAAGACTTCCAAAGCAAAAAACGAAAAAAATTTGCACAGAAAACAGAAAGTTTCTATCTTTGCACCCGCATTCTGAGAATGCAAGACGGATAGACCCATGGTGTAATGGTAGCACTCCGGATTTTGGTTCCGTCAGTCCAGGTTCGAGTCCTGGTGGGTCTACAAAGCCGCTTCGGGCAACCGGAGCGGCTTTTTTTATTTTTCTTATCTTTGGGGTGTTGTCGTTCAGTGTACATCTCTCACTAAACCCCAATTATCATGCGTTTTTTTTATACTCTTTTCGTCCTGATCTTGTGGGCGGGCAGCACCATAGCCCAGAAGCCCCAAGCCCCTGCACAGATACAGCCTACGGGCTTTTCTCCTGAAGATTTTCATCCTGCCGTGGATTTGCGCCGTGCTACGCAACCCCGTTTTACGGCTCCTCTGCCGGCTCAGACTTTACCGGCTTTGCAGCGCCCGGTTTCGACCGGCTACATGCAGGTTGTAGCTCGCGATGAGCGGGGTTTGCCGATTTTCGTCAAGGGGCAATTGCCGAAGGATGTGCGTCATGAGGAGCTTGAAGCACAGGCCTTGTATTTTCTTCAGATGAATGCCGGGCGTATGGGTGTTGCCAGCCCTGAGACGGAGTTCGTCCTTCAAAAGCGCAATACAGATGAGTTGGGGATGGAGCATTTGCGCTACAAGCAGTTTTACCAGGGCGTACCGGTTTACGCTTCCGAGCTCGTTTTGCATGCGCGCGAGGGCGAGGTTTTTGCCATGAACGGCCGCTATCTGCCTACGCCTTCCGGTCTGAATACGCAGCCGCAGTTCTCCCTCGAAAGCGCCCTTTCCCTGGCGAGACATGCCGTAGAAGCTTATACCGAATTTTCTCCTGCCAACCTGCCGGATTTCCTCCGCCAGGAAGACGAAGCCGAGCTGGTGATCTTTGCTCCGCAAATTTATTTGCCGAAAGGCACGGGCTCCGCACAGGATGAGTCTGCTCCGCTGCTGTGCTGGAAAATTGAGCTTTCGCCAAATGCCCTCGAACGCTATGTGTTTTTTGTAGATGCACAGTCCGGCGCCTTAGTGCACAGCTATAAACGCTCCTGTTCGCTTTTGCCGAAAGGCATCGAAAAATCAGGCACAGAATACAAGCCCCTGAAACCTTCTGAAGCCTCCGCCTCCGCAGACTTCCTGCCCCCGGGTCCTGTAACCGCTACGGCCACAGACTTGAAAGGCATCACCCGCACCCTGCACGTCTATGAACTCTCCGGCACTTATTACATGATAGACGCCTCGCGGGATATGTACAACGCCGCAGCTTCCAATCTGCCCGATGAACCCGCCGGTGTGATCTGGACTCTGAACGCACAAAACACCAATCCGCAAAACGGCAATTTTACTGTCTCACACGTAACGACGGGCAACAACCAATGGAATAACCCGACTTCTGTATCTGCGCATTACAATGCGCAAACCGCCTTTGAGTATTACTTCAACAAGTTCAACAGAAACTCCATCAACGGCCAGGGGGGCAATGTCATTTCCCTCATCAACGTCAGTGAAACGGATGGCTCGGGCATGGACAATGCCTTTTGGAGTGGCACGGCCATGTTTTACGGCAATGGCAATCAGGCTTTTACGGCGCCTCTGTGCAAGTCTCTCGATGTGGGCGGGCACGAGATGACGCACGGCGTTATTGGCAGCACGGCCAACTTGATTTACGAAGCCCAATCAGGCGCCTTGAACGAGAGCTTTGCCGACGTCTTTGGCGTGATGATAGACCCGACCAACTGGCTCCTCGGAGAAGACGTGGTGAATACGGCTTTTTTCCCCAGCGGCGCGCTGCGCGATATGTCAAATCCGCATAACGGCGGCAGCGGGCCGGGCGATCCGAGCTGGCAACCTGCACACATGAGCGAGTACCAAAACCTGCCGGTGAATGCTCAAAACGACAATGGAGGTGTTCACCTTAACAGCGGTATCCCCAACAAGGCCTTTTACCTCTTTGCCACCTCCGTCGGCAACAGCAAGGCCGAGCAGGTTTACTACCGGGCTTTGACGCAATACCTCACGGCTTCTTCTCAGTTTATAGATTGTCGTTTGGCTGTTATTCAGGCTGCGGAAGACTTGTACGGCGCGGGCTCTTCGGAAGCCACTGCGGCAGCATCGGCTTTTGACCAGGTGGGCATCACCGGCGGTGGCGGAGGCTCTTCCAGCCCGGGCGATTTGCAGACCAATCCGGGAGCTGATTATATCCTGCTCACGGATTTGAGCGATGTGGGTATCTATCTGTACGATGGGCAGAATTTCCCGCAATTGAGTACAACTTCGATTTTGAGTCGCCCCAGCGTTACGGATGACGGCTCGGCCATCGTCTTCGTGGCCTCTGACCATACCCTCAGGGCCTTGATCTTAAACCAAAATACAGGCCTCTACGAGGAGTACTACCTCGAGAACAACCCCCAAACCATTTGGAGGAACATTGCTGTCTCTAAAGACGGCTCCAAAATCGCAGCGCTGACAACGGATTACGACAACAGCATTTTTGTGTACGACTACAATACCTCACAGGGCCAGACTTTTACGCTTTACACGCCTACCAGTGGCGGTACGATTACCTATGACGTGCAGTATGCCGATGTGCTGGAGTGGGATTATTCGGGCGAGTACATCATGTACGATGCCTATAACATCCTCGCCGGTGGCATTGATTACTGGGACATCAGCTTCATCAGGGTTTGGGATAAGAGCAGCAACAGCTTTGGCGACGGTTTTATCAACAAGCTCTTCAATGCCCTTCCCGAAAACAGCAGCGTGGGCAATCCCGCTTTCTCGAAAAACAGCCCTTATATCATTTCCCTTGATTTCCTTGATCAGAGTTTTGGAACGGAGTACTATCTGCTCGGCGTCAACCTGGAGACGGGGGATGTGGGTGCGATTTTGCAAAACAACACCCTGGGCTATCCAAACTACAGCATAGACGATGGAGCGCTGATTTTTGACCGGTATGGCTCCGATTTGCAAATCAGCATCATTGATTTGAATGCCGATAAGATCACGGCTTCGGGTACTCCGCAGGATTTTGTGTATGGTGGGCATTGGGGAGTATGGTTTGGTACGGGCAGCCGTCCGCTCGTACATGTAAAAGAAGTGTCTCCTGCACGGGATGAGTTAGGGCTTTCGCCAAATCCGGCCCGGACGGAATTGCAGGTTTCCTGGCCCGCGCTGGAGCAACGGCAAGAGGTGGACTGCCTGCTTTACGACATGGCAGGCAAAGAGGTCTTGCACACCAGACTGACGCTGGGCGGAAGAGGAGAACCTGCTTTATTGAGCTTACCGCCATTGAGCAAAGGACAGTACGAGTTGCTGCTGAAGACGCCTGAGCGAACAGCCGGCGCGCATGTGCAAATCCAATAAAAAAAACGGGGGCATCGGCCCCCGTTTTTTTTGCCTGTGGGCAAATGAAAATCACTCTTCGGGCTGATAAAGGTCATTGTTGAGAACAATCGCTCCGGCCACTTTTAGGGTGCCAACGGGCATGGTGCCGTGTCGGCATTTTTCTGAATCGGACCACAAAATCGTAGAGATATGTTAAACTTCCTGCTGCAAGTGAAAGACTTCATCAGCCAGCCCTGGCCGTGGTGGCTTGCGGGCTTCATGATTGCATTTATCATGTTTTCGCTGATGTTTTTTGGCAAAGAGCTGGGTATTTCTGCCAATTTGCGCACCATGTGCGCGGCAGAAGGTGCCGGCAAGTTTGCCGATTTTTTCGATTACGACTGGACGCGCGACGGCTGGAACCTCATGGTCGTTCTCGGTGCGATGTTTGGGGGTTACATGACCTCCCAATACTTTGCCGGAGCAGAGGGCAACATCGCCCACGTATCGGCAGCTACCGTGGATAGCCTGCGCGCTTTGGGAATGAACTACGAAGTGGGAAAGGTGCCATTGGTGCCGGAGTTCTACACCTGGGAGTCGCTCTTTACCCTTAAGGGCTTCATCATCATTGTGGGCGGCGGCTTTTTGATTGGTTTTGGCGCTCGCTATGCGGGCGGATGTACTTCCGGCCACGCCATCAGCGGCCTTGCCAGTTTGCAACTGCCGTCTTTGATCGCAGTCATAGGCTTCTTTACGGGAGGGCTTATTATGACCTACCTGATTTTCCCTTATCTGTTTAGCCTGTAGAGCGTCAGAGACTCTGGGTAAACCACTTTTCTAACATAGAAACGCGCAATCATGAGATTCTTCAAATATATCGTTATCGGCTTCCTTTTTGGGATGACTTTGTACAAGTCTGAGGCCGTTTCCTGGTTTCGCATCTTTGAGATGTTCCACTTTCAGTCTTTTCACATGTACGGCATTATTTTTTCTGCCGTGGCCTTTGGCATTGTGGGCGAACAGCTGATCAAGCGCCTGCACTTGCACAACATTAAAGGTCAGGAACTGGAGGTGCCTCCCAAGGCGCCTCAATACAAGCGTTATATTTTTGGCGGCATCATCTTCGGCCTGGGATGGGCTATGGCCGGTGTGTGCCCGGGGCCGATGTTCATTCTCCTCGGTGCGGGATATACGGTCTTGGTCGTTTTTCTGGCCAGCGCCATGCTGGGCACCTTTGTGTATGGCCTGCTGAGAAATAAATTGCCACATTAAGCCTGTGGTAAGAACCCTTTTTTGAAAACAAAAAACAAAACCATCATGGCTCACCATCAAATCGTCATCATTGGAGCCGGAACGGCCGGCATCACTACGGCCGCTCGTCTGTTGAACAAGGACCGCAAATTGGATGTGGTACTCATAGACCCTTCCGAAAAGCATTACTACCAACCGGCCTGGACCCTGGTCGGAGCAGGAGCTTACAAGTATGAAAAAACCGTGGGGAATACGAGGGACTACATCCCGCAGGGTGCAAGTTGGGTGAAAGATTATGTAACTGAGGTAGATCCCGACAACAACAAGGTCAGGACCAAGTCAGGAGAGGAGATGACCTATGACTACCTCATCGTCTGTCCGGGTGTGCAATATCGCCTGAATTGGATCGAAGGCCTGGATGAGACCATGGGTAAAAACAACGTCTGCAGCAACTACATAGACTCCAAATACACCTGGAAGGTCTTGCAATCCTTCAAAGGCGGCAATGCCGTCTTCACCCAGCCGGCTACGCCGATTAAGTGCGGTGGTGCGCCCCAGAAGATCATGTATCTGACTTCCGATTACATCGCCCGCCACGGCCTGAAAGACAAGTCCCGCGTAGCTTTCGCCACGCCCGGCTCGGTCATCTTTGGCGTGGAGCCCTTCAAAGACCGCCTGATGGAAATCGTTACGGAAAAAGACATCTCTCTCTTTTTCTTCCACAAACCGGTGAAGATTGACGGGCCCGGGCATAAGATCTACTTTGAACTTATGGAGGACGACAAAGACAAGTTGTTCTACAACTTCAAAAACGACATGGGCTATGAAGATGCGGGCGACAATCGGGTTTCGCTCCCCTTTGAAATGCTGCACCTCGCCCCCCCGCAGTCTGCTCCGGATTTCATCATGAATTCCAAGCTCGCGGTTCAGGAAGGTCCCGATAAGGGGTGGGTGGAAGTGGATATTTACACCTTGCAGCACAAGCGCTATCCCAACGTCTTTTCCCTGGGAGATGTGGCTGCCCTGCCTACGGCCAAGACCGGCGCTGCCGTGCGCAAGCAGGCTCCCGTGCTGGTGGAAAACCTCTGGGCATTCATGCACGGCAAGCCGCTCACAGCCCGCTATGAGGGTTATTCTTCCTGCCCCATCGTTACGGGCTACGGCCGCATGTTGCTGGCGGAATTCAAGTACGACAACGTGCGCGATTCCGACCCGCTGCTCTCCAAATTCTTCGATACCAGCAAAGACAGCTATGCCATGTGGCTGCTGAAGAAGTACATGCTTCCGTTTATGTATTGGAAGCTGATGTTGAGGGGGAAGGCTTAGGCGGGCACTCATGCGGCTTAGTGGTGTAAGATGCCTGCTAAAGGGTAGAGGTGTATGATATGGCACCTCTGCCCTTTTTGCTTTTCGTTGAGCAGAGTTTACCATTCGTTGAAAAAAACGCCCCACATCGCCTCTCTTGGCCGATTATACAGCCCATAGACACCTAAACCCTTGCCGGAAGGGGCCGTGTGCAGCAGTGCATGGCCCCTATGGCTGCAAAACGACCAACTCATGAACACCACACACATTGAGAATCTCGTCTTTGAAAGCGGCGGCGTGAAAGGCGTCGCTTACATCGGAGCCATCCGCGCTCTGGAAGAGCAAAATGCCCTGCAAAGTATTAAAAAAGTGGCCGGCACTTCGGCCGGTTCTATCATGGCGGCTCTGCTGGCCGTGCGTTTCACGCCGGATGAAGTCCACGAAGCCGTTTTCAACATGGACTTTAAGTCCTTTGAAGACGACAAAAGCTACCGCGAGGTGAAAAAGCATTACGGCCTGTATGCCGGTGATACCTTTCTGCAGTGGTTGAAGGGCTTATTCGTACAGAAAGGCGTACACCCCGACATCACTTTTGCAGGCTTGCGCCAAATGGGCGGACGCGACCTCAAGGTCTATGCTGTGGACCTCTACTTGCAGCAGCTTCAGGAGTTTTCTTTTGACAGCACGCCCGATACCATCGTTACGGAGGCTGTGCGGGCATCTATGTCCATTCCGCTTTATTTCAGGGCCTGGCAGTTTAGCAACGGCCTGCCCAACCGAAACCTCTATGTGGACGGCGGCGTGATGCTGGGCTACCCCATAGCCGCCTTTGACGGCCCTGACAAGCCCGCAGCCGAAACGCTGGGCTTCCGCTTGGACAATACGCAGCAGGTAGCCACGCTCAATGCTTTCGGTTATTCGGATTTTCCCGAGTATGCCAAGGCCCTGTTTGCAAGCCTGCTCAAAGCCCAGGATGCCCTCTTTGCCGAAGACCCCAAAGCTCAAAAGCGCACAGTCGTCATCAACGACCTCGGCGTCTCCGGCACCAATTTCGACCTCACCGATGCCGAAAAAAATGCGCTGATAGCCGAAGGCTATCAGGCAACTACAGCCTTTTTTAAAAAAACACCGCATTAGCCATAAGCAAAAAGCCCTGTTCCCAGAAGGCGCGGAAGAGGGGTGTGTCGGGGAGATAGACGATTTTGCCTTTGCCGAGGTTTTGTTCGCCGAAGTAGAGGGCGTTGTTGAGTTGGTCTTCGAGTTTGCTGCCGACGAAGCCGTAGTGGCGGGTAGAGGCTGCTGTGGTGCCCACATTCCAGCCGCGTTCTAAGTACTCGTAGGTGTCGGGCGTGAATTTGAGCAGGTGATAGGGCTGGGGCAGGCCGAAGGCGAGGGGATGTGTCTGGTCTATACGGACGCTGATGATGGCGCCGGGCATGGAGGCGGCTATGCTGCTGCGTTCTCTTTCGGCAAAGGTGAGCTCGGGTGATTTGGGGCCTTGCGGCTTGGGCTTTCTCTTGATTTGGAAAGGGCCTTTGCCGGCGAGGGAAGCTACGCTTTGACCGAGCAGGATGACGCGTCCGCCTTTTGCAATCCACTGTTGCAGTTTTTTGAGCTCTTCTTCGCCAGGGTTGTATTTGCCGGAAGGCAAAATCAATACATCGTACTTGTCTAAGGGCAGCCGGCCGATTTTGTTGGTCTCCATGACCGTTACCGGATAGTGTAGCACTTGGTCGAAGTAGTACCAGCAGTGCCCGAAGGCATTGGCATCCACGGAGGAGCCTCCGAGCAGGAGCATGCGCGGGGCCTTGATGAAGTGCATGGATTCGGAACCCATGTCGGGGCCGAAATCGCTGAAGCCGCCTGTGAAAGCGTAGAAATCGCGCTCTTGTTCCCGCGCGATGCGCTGTACGCTGCGGTGAAAATCGTGCTTCTTACGGTTGTCGGCGCGCGTCAGGATGAGCGTGCCGCGATCGAAGGCATGGCCCTGAAGCGTAAAGGGCTTTTGGGCGTAGCGCACAACAAGTCCGGCCTGTAAGAGGGCGCCAAGGAAACGGGCGTCGCGATAGCTCTTCCAGGGGAATACATACACATAAGCCTCCTCATCGCGGGGCTGCTGCCAAACCGGCGAGTCGAGCACGAAGGGCGAAGCGGGTTGTATTTCGGTTTTGAGGGCGAGGGCCTGCAAGCCGCGGGCAAAGGGCAGCGACCAGGCTGTGATGTCGTAGGTCAGGGAATCGGGCACGTGAGTCTCCGGCTCGAACAAGACTTGTATGAGGGTGGCCTTGGGTTGGTTGACGGGAATGACCAGGTCGCGGGCATCGGCTTTGCGGCTGAGGTTTTGGCCTGTGCGGTAGTCGAAGCCGCTGAGGGTGCGGCTTTGTCCGAGAGCGCCGTAGCGGATGCCGTGCAGGTCGAGCAGGCGGATGAGCGATTGCAGTTTGTCGCGGCCGTTTTCGTAGCTGATGAGGTAGCTTCGATACTCGCCCGGAGGGTTTTGAGCTGTCTTGCGGAAGTGCTCGGCGAAATGGCTCTCCAGCTCTGCTGCATTTTGGGAAGCCGTTTGTATGGTGCGCAGGGCGGTGGCTGTGTGGTGGGCGATGCGATCGGCCAGGGTGAGGGTATCGCCGTTCTCCATGAGAATGGCCCTGCCGGAAATGGCGTGTCCGGCCTGCTCGTAAGTCATGCCGATGGCTCCGTTGAAAATGGGGTAGGTATCGCCGTAAGAGGGGTAGAGCAGGTCAAAGATTTCGCGGGTGAAGTAGAGCCAGCCCTCTTGGTCGAAGGCCCGGCTGTTGTTTCTGCCGATGGTAGTCTGAAATTCGGCCTGCCAGGCTGTGATGTAGTCGTGGAAGGGCTGAGCGGCGGGTGCGAAATAGTAGGGATTGTCGGGATATTGCTCGTGGAAATCCACGTGGATGTGGGGCAGCCAGTGGTTGTAGGCGAGCAGGCGTTGGCGGCTTTCAGCCTGGGTGGCCCAGGCCCAGTCGCGGTTGAGGTCGAAGTAGTAGTGATTGACGCGCCCGCCCGGCCAGGGTTCGTGATGCTCGCGGGCTTCGCGCTCGGGGACGGAAAAGATGCCGCTAACGGAGCGGTACCAATTGACATAGCGGGCAAAGCCATCGGGATTGATGGCGGGGTCTATGATGATGAGGTTGTTTTGCAGGTATTTGTCCATTTTCCCGTTGGCGAGATTCCAGAGGACGCGCATGGAGCTTTCCGTAGCGCCGGCTTCGTTACCGTGTACGCCAAAGCTCAGCCAGGTGATGGCGGGGCTGAAGTCGCTGTCGGGCTCGCCCTGAAGCACGCCTGCCCGCTTCAGGTGGTTTTGCCGGATGTTTTCCCTGTTTTTGAGGTTCTCCGGCGTGCTGACAAAAGCCAGCATGAGGGGACGACCTTCGTTGGTGAGGCCGTATTGCACCAGCTCTACGCGGGGGCTGTTGTCGGCTACGTATTTGAAGTAATCGAGCACGCGGTGATGCGGCGTGAATTGGGCGGGATAATCCCCGAGGTATTCTGCAGGTGAGAGCAGTTGAGCTTGAGAGCTTAGGGGGAGAAGGAGAAGTAGGAGTAGTGGTAGTGTTCTCATTAGATTGTGCTTGATGCTTCGCCCCAAAGTTAAGCTAAAATCTCTTAAAATACCGCCGAGACGATACGCCTGATGATTTCGGCATTTCCCATGGTATAGTAGTGGATGCAGGGCACGCCGGCTTTTTTGAGTTCTTGCGACTGGGCGCTGCACCAGGCGATGCCTGCTTCGCGCACGGCTTCGGCGTTTTTTGCTTTTTGGATTTCTTTGACCAGCTCGTGGGGAATGTCCACGTGAAACATGCGGGGGATGGATTGCAGTTGATAGCTTTTGGTCAGGGGTTTCAGGCCCGGGATGATGGGGCAGTTGATGCCCAGTTCGCGGCAGCGTTCGACGAAGTTGAAGTAGTGTTTGTTGTCGAAGAACATTTGCGTAACAATGTAGTGGGCGCCTGCATCTATTTTGGCCTTGAGGTACATCAGGTCGGTGTCCATGTTGGGCGCTTCGAAATGCTTTTCGGGATAGCCGGCTACGCCTATGCAGAAGTCTGTTTTTTGGCCGTTTTCGATCATGTCGTCGAGGTAGCGGCCCTGGTTCATGTTGTGGATTTGGCGGACGAGGTCCACGGCGTAGTGGTGGCCGCCCGGTGTGGGTACGAATTTCTTTTCGAATTGCCTGCTGTCTCCGCGCAGGGCCAGGACATTTTGGATGTTGAGGAAGTTGAGGTCAATCAGGGCGTTTTCGGTTTCTTCTCTGGTAAAGCCCCCGCAAAGCAGGTGCGGTACGGCCTCTATACCGTAGTGATGCATGATGGATGCACAGATGCCGACTGTGCCCGGGCGCTTGCGGATGGCGACTTTTTCGTAGTAGCCGCTGGCGGTTTCCTTATAGATGCAATCTTCTCGATGGTAAGTAACGTCAATAAAGGGAGGTTTGAACTCCATGAGCGGGTCTAAGAGCTTAAAGATGGAGGCCATAGAGCCGCCTTTGAGTGGGGGCAGGACCTCAAAAGAAGTCAGCGTTTTGCCTTGAGCTTGTTCTAAAAACTCAATAACCTTCATGTTTTAGAATTTCAGGTGTTTGACAGTCAGAGCGTTGTTGATGAGTTGTCGCAGGCTGTCTATGCCGATGCGCAGGTGCATTTCCACGAAGCGGGCCGTGATTTCCTTGTCTTTTTTGCTGGTTTTAACGCCTTCGGGCACCATGGGCATGTCTGAGACGAGCAGCAGGGCGCCGGAGGGGATTTTGTTTTTAAAGGCGGTGATGAAGAGGGTGGCCGTTTCCATATCAATGGCCATGCAGCGCAGTTGGCGCAGGTATTCTTTGAATTTTTTGTCGTGTTCCCAGACGCGTCGGTTGGTGGTATAGACGGTTCCCGTCCAGTAGTCTTTGCCGTGGTCGCGTATGGTGGTGGAGACGGCCTTTTGCAGGGCAAAGGCCGGCAGTGCAGGTACTTCCGGCGGGAAATAGTCGTTGGAGGTACCCTCTCCGCGTATGGCTGCGATGGGCAGGATGAGGTCGCCGATGGTGTTTTTCTTTTTCAGGCCTCCGCATTTGCCGAGGAAGAGCACGGCCTTGGGCTTAATGGCAGAAAGCAAATCCATGATGGTAGCGGCATTCGGACTGCCCATGCCGAAATTGATGATGGTGATGCCCTCGGCCGTAGCGGCTTGCATGGGCTTGTGGAGGCCCTTGATTTCCGCTCCGCTCCAGTCTGCAAACAACTCTACGTAATTGGAAAAGTTAGTCAATAGAATGTATTCTCCAAATTCGTCCAGCTCCATGCCCGTATATCTGGGCAGCCAATCGGTTACGATGTCTTTTTTTGTCTCCATGGGTTGTGTTTTTATTTTTTTGCCTTTCGGCTGCCTTCTACGGGAGGGCAAAAGCAGCCTTTAATTTGGTAAGTAAAAAACTCTCGCAAAGACGCTAAGACGCAAAGGCGCTACGTCTCTTTTTTTTCTTTGGTACCTTTGCAGTTCCAATCACCTGCTAAGGTACATATAACGGCGATTATCGAGCTTGCGGAAGTAGGGATCGGTGAGGTCTTTGATGAAATAGATGGCCTCGCCGGTGGATTTCATCTCGGGCCCGAGGTTTTTGTCCACCTTCGGGAATTTGTCGAAAGAGAATACGGGCACTTTCAGGGCATATCCGGAGGGGCGCGCTTTGATGGAAAAGTCCCTGAGTTTGTGTGTGCCCAGCATGATTTTGGTAGCGATGTTGAGATAGGGCACCTGGTAGGCCTTGGCGATGAAGGGCGTGGTGCGCGAGGCGCGGGGGTTGGCTTCGATTACATAGACCTCATCGTCTTTGATGGCAAACTGGATGTTGATCAGGCCTTTGATGTGGAGGGCTTTGGCCAGTTTTTCGGCGTATTCCACCATGGTGTTGACGGCTTGCACGGAGAGGCTGTAGGTGGGCAACATGGCCGAGCTGTCGCCGGAGTGAATGCCGGCGGGCTCGATGTGCTCCATGATGCCCATGATGTGTACGTCTTCGCCATCGCAGATGGCGTCAATTTCGGCCTCTTTGGCTCTTTCGAGAAACTGGTCAATGAGCACCTTGTTGTCGGGCAGGTGTTTGAAGATGCTGAGTACCTGGCGCTCCAATTCCTCGTCGTTGATGACGATGCGCATGCGCTGGCCGCCGAGCACATAGGAGGGGCGCACCAGCAGCGGGTAGGGAATTTGGGCGGCGATTTGCAGGGCTTCGTCGGCATCATGGGCTACGCCGTACTTGGGGTAAGGGATGTTGAGCTCTTTGAGCAGGTTGGAGAAAGCGCCGCGGTCTTCGGCCAGGTCCATGTTAGAAAAGCTGGTTCCGATGATGGGGATGCCCTTTTCGTGCAGTTTGCGGGCCAGTTTCAGGGCTGTCTGACCGCCGAGCTGGACGATGACGCCGGCGGGTTTTTCCAGTTCGATGATTTCTTCGAGATGTTCCCAAAAGACCGGTTCGAAGTACAGCTTATCGGCCAGGTCGAAATCGGTGGAAACGGTTTCGGGATTGCAGTTGACCATGATGGCCTCTTTGCCGGCTTCTTTGATGGCCTGGATGCCGTGCACGCAGCAATAGTCAAATTCTATACCTTGCCCGATGCGGTTGGGGCCGCTACCCAACACGATGATTTTTTCGCGCTCGGAGGGGATGCTTTCGTTTTCGGTTTCGAAGGTGGAGTAGAAGTAGGGCGTTTGGGCTTCGAATTCGGCGGCGCAGGTATCCACCATCTTGTAAGTACGGCGGATGTTGAGCTCCTTGCGCCGGCGGCTGACCTCTTCTTCTCTGATGCGCATCAGCCAGGCGATTTGAGCATCTGAGTAGCCGTTTTGCTTGAGGAGCAGGAAGAAGTCGGCCGGCAGGTCTTCGGCCACGTTGTAGCGCATGAGGCGGGTTTCGAGTTTGACCAGTTTTTTGATTTCGTTGAGAAACCAGGGGTCTATGCGCGTCAGTTTGTGGATGGTTTTTACCGGCACGCCGAGGCGCAGGGCATCTTTGATGCGGAAGATGCGGTCTTCGCCCGGATGCTCAATGCGGTTGATGATGTCTTCGGTTTTAATCCACTCTTTTTTGTCGGCGCCCAGGCCCATGCGGCCGTTTTCGAGCGACTGGCAGGCCTTTTGCAGGGCTTCGGTGAAGCTTCGGCCTATGGCCATGACCTCGCCTACGGATTTCATTTGCAGGCCCAGTTGGTGGTTGGAGCCCTGGAATTTTTCGAAATTCCAGCGCGGCATTTTGACGATGACGTAATCGAGCGAAGGCTCGAAGAAGGCCGAGGTGGTGCCGGTGATTTGGTTTTTGAGCTCGTCGAGATGATAGCCTATGGCCAGTTTGGTGGCCACTTTGGCGATGGGGTATCCCGTGGCTTTGCTGGCGAGGGCCGAGGAGCGCGATACGCGGGGGTTGATTTCGATGACGATCAGCTCTTCGGTTTGAGGGTTGAGGGCAAACTGGATGTTGCAGCCGCCGGCAAAGTTCCCCAGGGCGCGCATGGCAGTGATGGCCTGGTTGCGCATGTTTTGATAGGCCCGGTCGGACAGTGTCATGGCGGGCGCTACGGTGATGCTGTCGCCGGTGTGTATGCCCATGGGGTCTATGTTTTCCACAGTGCAGATGATGACGACATTGTCGTTGGCGTCGCGCAGCAGTTCCAGCTCAAATTCTTTCCAGCCGAGTACGGCCTTTTCGACCAGCACTTCGTGGGTGGGCGACATCTCTAAGCCGTGGCGCAGGGCCTCGTCGAAGTCTTCGGGCTTGTGCACAAAGCCGCCGCCCGAGCCTCCGAGGGTATAAGAGGGCCGGATGACTAGGGGGAAGCCGATTTCCTGGGCGGCCTCCTTGCCTTCGAGGAAGGAGTTGGCGATGATGGAAGGCGCTACGCTCAGGCCGGTATCTATCATGAGTTGGCGAAAGGCCTCGCGGTTTTCGGTGCGCTCGATGGCGTCGAGGTCCACGCCGATGAGGCGGACTCCATATTTTTCCCACAATCCCTGCTTGCCGGCTTCGATGGCCAGGTTGAGGGCCGTTTGGCCGCCCATGGTGGGCAGCACGGCGTCTATGTCGCGCTCCTGCAGAATTTGCTCTAAGCTTCCTACCGTTAGAGGCAGCAGATAGACGTGATCGGCCATCATGGGGTCGGTCATGATGGTTGCCGGATTGGAGTTGATGAGACTGACTTCGATGCCTTCTTCGCGCAATGCACGCGCTGCCTGGGAGCCGGAATAATCAAATTCGCAGGCCTGACCGATGACGATGGGCCCGCTGCCTATGATGAGGACGGAACGGATGGATGTGTCTTTGGGCATGTAGGGCAATTTGCAATGGTGCCAAATTGCACGCAAAGGTAAGGAAGAATGGGATACTGTAATAGCGTAAGGATTAAAGTAAAAAAGAGTATCTTTGTCGAAAACAGACGATTTCTCAACTTTACTTCATGGCTGCTTCTGACAAATACATAAAAAATTACATCAACGGAGCTTTGGTGCCTTCCCTTTCGGGAAATTACATAGACGATTACAATCCTTCCACGGGAGAGGTGTATGCCTATTTGCCCGATTCCGATGCGGAAGATGTGGCGCAGGCTGTAGAGGCTGCTTCAGAGGCTTTCGCCAAATGGTCGGCCATTGGGATTCAAAAGCGTTTTCGCATTTTGATGCGCATTGCCGACATCATTGAGCAAAATTTAGAGGAGTTTGCGAAAGCGGAAAGCATGGACTCCGGCAAGCCGTTGAACATGTCTTCTACAGTGGACATCCCCCGCGCCGTGTCGAATTTTCGCTTCTTTGCCACAGCCATGGTGCAGTTTAGCAGCGATGCACACTACATGGAGAAGCAGGCTTTTAACTTTACCCTGAGGCAGCCGCTGGGCGTAGTGGGCTGCATTTCACCCTGGAATTTGCCGCTTTACCTCTTCACCTGGAAAATCGCTCCGGCCCTCGCTACCGGCAATTGCGTGGTGGCCAAGCCCTCCGAGTTGACGCCCATGACGGCCTTTTTGCTCAGCAAAGGCTGTATGGAAGCCGGCCTCCCTGCCGGTGTGCTAAACATCGTACACGGCCTGGGACCTAAAACGGGAGAGGCCATCGTTACCCATCCTCAGGTCAAGGCCATTTCTTTTACAGGCGGTACAAAAACGGGAAGACGCATCGCCGGTCTGGCGGCGCCGGAGTTCAAAAAAATATCTCTGGAATTGGGCGGCAAAAACCCCAACATCATCTTTGCAGACTGCGATTTTGACCAAATGATGGTGGACACCCTGCGCTCTTCCTTCTCCAACAACGGGCAGATATGTCTCTGTGGTTCGCGCATCCTCGTGGAGCGACCGCTGTATGAAAAATTTCGCGATGAATTTGTGAAACGCACCCGCTTTCTCAAGGTGGGAGACCCCTTTGGCAAGACTACTGATCTGGGAGCCTTAATTTCCAAAGAGCATAAAGAAAAAGTCCAATCTTATCTCGAGTTGGCAGAGATGGAGGGCGGCACCATTTTGTGCGGAGGCACAGAACCCGAGTTAGACGGCAAGCTGGCCAATGGCTACTTCCTCAAACCCGCCGTGGTAGAAGGCTTGGGCAATGATTGTCGCTTCAACCAGGAAGAAATTTTCGGCCCCGTGGTCAGTATCCAACCCTTCGACACCGAAGAAGAAGCCCTGCAACTGGCCAATGGCGTCCGCTACGGCCTCTCCTCTACCGTCTGGACGCAAGACATCAGCCGCGCCTCCCGCATGGCCGAGGGCCTGGAAGCCGGCATCGTCTGGATCAACTGCTGGATGCTGCGTGACCTGCGCACGCCCTTTGGCGGCGTGAAGCAATCGGGTGTCGGCCGCGAAGGCGGGCAGGAGGTGCTGCGCTTTTTTACAGAGGCCAAAAATGTTTGTATAAAATATTAATTCGGGCGGGGCCTGTGCTCTGCAGCTCCTCTCGATATTTTATCATATCCCGTTTTTTTACCATAAAACCGTTTACACCATGAAACATGTATTTACACCTCTGTTTGTTTTTCTAATTTGTTTCCTGACTGTTCAAATGATGGCCCAGCCACGTTTAAACATAGGCACGGGAGACCTATTTGTAGAACCGGGAGATACCGCCTGCCTGGATTTCCGGATTGACGATTTTAATAAGGTACAGGAGATGAATTTTTCCATAGTATGGAATCCCCTTACTGTACTCAATGTGCAGCTCGGGCCTGATGTTTTGCCGACAGATGCTTCGGTTGAAGTGGATGAGGAGGAAGGAATTTTGTCTTTTGCATGGAAGGTAATGGACACTACGGCTTGTCCCCCCTTGGATTCTTTCCTTACTCTGCCCGATGGCTCTCAGCTTTTTTCCCTTTGCTTTGAGGGAGGCTCAGGCTCTACGGAAATGACCACAGGCGATAGCTATGTAACGCGGGTATATAGCTGTCCGCTTGACATTGGCCTGCTTAAAGACACCATTTTTATAGATACCGGAACTCTTTTTGTCGGCACTTCTTCGCCTGAGGCCGGGCAACTGCTCGTGTATCCCAATCCGGCAAGCCGGGAAGTGTATTTTGAACTAAATGCCCGAAGCCAGGAACCGGGCGACATGGAAACCTGGTCGTGCAACTTGCTCAATGCCTGGGGTGAGCAACTTGATATGACAGAAATGTCCGGCTCAAGAGGAAGTTTTGTTTTCCCTGCAGCAGGTGTGTACTACCTGCTGTTTTATGCCGGAGATAAACTAGTGAAGGTGGAGCGGGTTGTTTGCACAAAGTGAAATTAGCCGGTGGAGGCTTGTATGGCCTCCACCGCAAACTCATCTACTTCCCTCTTTTCCGAGGAGAAGTTGACGCCTATAAGGATGATTTTCCTCCCCGTATTGCGATACTTATCTGCATAGCCTCTGCTTTTGAGCTGTTCTAAGGCCTCCTGAGCCGATCGATCCAATTTAAACTCAAAGCAATAGACCTTGTCATCAAGCACCACAATGGCATCGGCACGGCCGCGGGCGGTACTGACTTCGCTCTGTACGTCTAAGCCCATATACTTGAAGAACAGGTGAATGACGGCATGGTAAAAACGCTCTGCCTTCTGGTGCAATTGATATGGCAAGCTGTAGAGCAGGATGTTGAAGATTTCTCTGACTTTCGTCAAATCTTCCTGTTCCAGAGCATCTGCCACTTCGAAAGCATAAGAACGTACCTGAGTATGTGGTACTTCGCTAAAGGCGTCCACGAGATACTCCAACATGGACTCTTTAACTTCCTGGTTGGGATAGCCCAGGGTATAAAGGCGCCTTTTTACATCATACTCTTTGATGGTAAGATAGCCCGTTTGAAAGAGCAGGGCTTCTATGTTTAAATGCTCGAGGTCAAAAGAGTCGAAGGCCGTATTTCCTACTTTAATGTTGTCAAAATCGTAATAAACTTCTTTGCGAATCAAATTCAGTAAAAAAGTGGGGGTAGCGGTACTGAACCAGTAATTGGAGAAGGCTCCGTTGTAAAACAGTAATAAAACACTAAAGGGGTTGTACACAAATTTTTTTCCGTCCCAACTGTAGCCGTTGTACCAGCCTTTTATCGCAGAGAGCGCCTGCTCCATACTCATCCCGTTTTCCTCTGCAAAGGATGGCAAATATTCAGAGAAGAAGTGTTCTAATTTCGATTGAGTATAGCCCAGCAGGGTAGAGTGCCGCGGCGACATGGTGATGTCGTTCAGATTGTTCAAATCTGAAAAAATACTCACGCGGCTGAACTTGGAAACGCCGGTGATAAATAGCATGCGAATATAGGGGTCGCTGTCCTTGATCACCGAATAAAAGGTTTTCAGCACCTGTTGGTTTTTCTTAGCCTGAGCTATCTCCTCTCCGAGGTAATCTATGATGGGTTTATCGTACTCGTCTATGAGCAAAACCACCCGGCCTTCTGTTTGAGCA